>MVQR01000096.1 GCA_002067815.1 Syntrophus sp. PtaB.Bin001
ACGGGGCTTACGGCACCGCGGGAATATATCTTCCTGGTGATCGAAAAGCTGCGCGAGGTTACGGGGCTGGGACTGGCCCGCGGCGAGAACCTCATGGGCGAGACTGCCCATGCCGACGCCTTTGTGGAAGTCTCCGGCATCCTGAAGGCCCATGCGACCAACCTGATCAAAATCGCCAATGACCTGAGAATGCTCAACTTTACCGGGGAAATTTCCCTGCCGTCGCTCCAGGCCGGCTCCTCGGTCATGCCCGGCAAGATCAATCCCGTACTGATGGAAGCTGTCATGCAGGTGGGCCTCAAGGTGATGGCCAATGACGGCATCGTCGCGGAAGTTGTCAGCCGGGGCACCTGGCAGATCAACGAGTTCCTGCCGCTTCTCTCCCACGCCTTACTGGAGTCGTTGGATCTGCTTACCCGAATCGATGAGCTGCTGGCGGATCATGTCTTGAAAATTGTCTGCAACAAGGATAGGTGTCAGTTCTACCTCGATCACAGCCCAATGATCCTCACCGCCCTGTTGCCTCTGCTCGGCTATGAGAAAGCCACGGAATTGATAACGACCTTCCACCGGGAAAATCATGTCAATGTGCGGACCTTCCTGGAAGCGAAACTGGGCCGGGAGCTTGTCGAAAAGTTTCTTTCTCCCTATACTTTGACCGCTTTGGGTTATCGAAAGCTCGATTCAGATAAAAAAGGTTGACAGGAATCGGCGGCTATAGGATAAGAAAGGCCGTTTCCATTTATTTCAAAACTGTTCTTGATTCTGGAAAACCTGAGGGGAAGGAAGCGATATCTGACTTCGAGGGGGATTGAATATCTTTAGGGAAAAGATCTGAGTTCTTAGGTTTCCAAGGCGGATACCGGTTACTGAAGGGCGAGGAGAAGTTCCGGAAAATCGTAAACTGAAGAGGTTTGATTCCCGTTGTGAAATCAAACCTCTTTTTTTATGGAAAAATCACCATGAACAGAAGAATCGGCACGGTAGGCGTCATCATTACTCAGCGGTCTTCCCAGGCCGCCTTGGTCAACGGCATTTTATCCGAATTCGGCGACATTATCATCGGTAGAATGGGCATTCCCTATCCCCCGGCGGGTTTGCACATTCTGTCCCTGATTGTCCATGGCACAACGGATGAAATCGGCGCAATGACGGGAAAGCTTGGAGCCCTGGAGGGGGTAAAGGTTAAATCGGCGCTTCAGAAAATCGCATAGCTTTTGAAAATCGCAAAATCACGAAATCGCAAAATCACGAAATCGCAAAATCACGAAATCGCAAAATCACGAAATCGCAAAATCACGAAATCACGAAAGGACGAATCATGAAGGATTTCATCAGAGATACGGAAATTGAAGATCTGCTGCAGAAAGCGGAATCGCCCGACAGAAAGCAGGTTCTCGATATCATCGAAAAAGCGAAAGAATTAAAGGGGCTGACGCCTGCAGAAACGGCCGTCCTGCTGCAGGTGGACAATCCGGAGCTGATCCAGGCGATTTCCGAGACGGCCAGGGAGATCAAACAGAACATCTACGGCAACCGGCTCGTTCTTTTTGCGCCCCTCTATGTTGCCAACTATTGCTCCAATAACTGTCTTTACTGCGGATTTCGCCGGGACAACAAGGAGCTGAACCGTGTCGCCCTGACCATGGAGCAGATCGCCGAAGAGGTCAAGGCCATTGAAAGAGAGGGCCATAAGCGACTGCTCATGCTCTGCGGCGAGCACCCCACCCGCTCCCGCCTGGATTATTTCATCGAGGCCATCGAAACGGCCTATGCCACGCGCACCGAAGAAGGCGGTGAAATCCGGCGGATCAACGTGGAAATCGCCCCGCTGAGCGTGCCCGATTTCAAGCGCCTGAAGGCGGCCGATATCGGCACCTATGTCCTTTTCCAGGAAACCTATCATCATGAGACTTACAAGACCATGCATCCCGACGGTCCCAAATCGGATTTCGCCTGGCGGCTCACCGCCCTGCACCGGGCGCAGGAAGGCGGGATTGACGACGTGGGCATCGGCGCCCTTTTCGGGCTGTATGATTACCGTTATGAAGTACTGGGGATGCTGATTCATGCCCAGACACTGGAAGCCGACTGCGGCGTCGGTCCGCATACCATTTCCGTACCCCGACTGGAACCGGCGTTGAATGCGCCCGCGGCCATTTCGCCGCCTCATCCGGTGAGCGACGAGGAGTTCAAAAAGCTGGTGGCGATTCTGCGAATGGCGGTCCCCTATACCGGCATGATCCTGAGCACCCGGGAGTCGCCGGAAATCCGCACCGCCGTTTTTGAACTCGGCATCTCTCAGATCAGCGCGGGCTCGCGGACTGATCCCGGTGGATACACTAAGGATTCCAGCGAAGGATTTCGCGCCGCCCAGTTCAATCTCGGCGATACGAGGACGACGGACGAAGTCATCCAGGACATCACTACTCGGGGGCATATCCCCAGTTTCTGCACCGCCTGTTACCGTCTCGGGAGGACGGGCCGTGATTTCATGGACCTGGCGAAGCCCGGACTGATTCAGCATTACTGCCGCAGCAATGCCATGATGACCTTCAAGGAGTATCTCATGGATTACGCCTCTCCCGAGACTAGAGAGGTCGGCGAACGGCTTCTGGCAAAACTTGTTGAAGAGACCGAAAAACCGGAGACTCGAAAAATTCTGAGCGAACGTCTGGGAAGAATTGAAAAGGGTGAAAGGGATCTTTTTATATAAAATTCTGCGTTTTGCGTGACAAGTCGACAAAACTGTGCTGATGACGACAACAATGGACAAGATTTCAGAAGGCTTGAAACGGCTTCAGGAACCTGGTCTTCCGAATCGGGAGGACCTGATTGCTCTCCTTTCTCTGGAAGATGAGAAAGAACTGGAACCATTGTTTCTGGCGGCCGATGCCCTAAGAAAGGAGTCCGTCGGGAACGTTGTTCATCTGCGTGGCATTGTTGAATTTTCGAATTATTGTGAAAGAAACTGCCTCTATTGCGGACTGCGGCAGGCAAACCGACAGTTGACACGCTATCGGATGACAGACAGGGAAATCGTGGATGCCGCCCTGGCCGTCAAAGCGGCAAACGTGGCGACGCTTGTCCTGCAATCCGGTGAAGATTCCTTTTACGACACGGAGAAGCTCTGTCGGCTGATTGAAAAAATCAAGGCGGAAACAGGACTTATTACCACCCTATCAATAGGGGAAAGGCCGCGGGAGGATTACCAGTCCTTCCGTGATGCCGGGGCGGACCGTTACCTGCTAAAGCACGAGACGGCAGTACCTTCTCTGTACCGCCGTTTCCATCCCGATTCCCGAAGAGAAAACCGCTTGCAGTGCCTGAAATGGCTCAAGGAACTGAACTATGAAACGGGCACGGGCTGCATGGTGGGGCTGCCGGGCCAGGATAATGCCGCCTTGGCCGAGGATATTCTGCTGATCAAATCACTTGACTCGGACATGGCTGGAATCGGGCCATTCCTTCCTCATCCCCAGACCCCCCTGGCCGCCTGCCCTTCCGGCGAGGTTCTACCCGTGCTCAAGATGCTGGCCCTTGTCCGCCTTGCCTGTCCAACCATCAATATGCCGGCGACCACCGCCCTGACTGTTCTCCATCCGGAAGGAAGGCGAAAAGCCCTTGCCGCAGGCGCCAATGTCGTCATGCCCGATTTCACCCCTCCCGTTTACCGTCGGCTTTACGATCTTTACCCGGGCCGTACGGCTGATATCGAAGAGCCGTCAGCAATCCTGAAAAAACTGGAAGAAGAACTCAACGACTGCGGCCGGACCCTCTGGAAGTAAATACAAGATGATCACTTGTACTCGCCGTCGATGATTTCCGGCAGAACACCGTGGTAAAATTTGGGATGGAGAAAGGCAAAATACCGGTTTAATTCTTTTGCGAAACGGGGCTTCTCATCGAGGAGCTTTGCACCGTTTTCCGTGAGGGCCTGCAGAGCCTGTCCACAGTTGTCCACATTGAAGGAGAGAACCATCACCCCTTCTCCGTGCTTTTCTATGAATTTGGCCACTTCACCGCTGCCGTCGAGATCTTCCATGACCTCCACAGCCGTCGGACCAACCATGAAGTAGCTGACGCGGATCTTCTCCCCGGTATCTACGTAGCGTCCCGATACTTCCCAGCCGAAAGCTTCCGCAAAATCCCGCTCCGCTTTGGCGACATCCCTGACTGCAATGCTGATGTGATCTACAAAATTCACTTTCACTTTCTGAGGCATAATTTTCTCCTTTTATTTCCGTTCGTTCCGTGGAAAGACGGGATTTCATGAATTTTCGATTTTTACAGGCTGGAGGACTCTTCGGTAATTCGATAGCCTGCACTTTCGAGCTCCTTTTTCAGGGGAGTGACATCCGTCGTATTGACCCGAACAACCAGCGTTCTTTCACCTTTTCCCTCTCTGCTGTTGTAGCTGAACATTGAAAGGATCGTCAGGCCAAGCTGATTGATGATTTTCGTGATTTCAGAAAAATCTCCCGTATGGTTGCAAATCACCACCTCAAGGCGCGAACTTGGCAAATCAACGCCCATAACTTCCAGGAGCACATTGAGGAGATCGCAGGATGTGATGATGCCTACGAGTTTATTGTCGTGAACTACTACGGGAAGGCTGTTGAAATGATTCCTGTTGATCTGCCTGATGGCCTCCTCGATGGGAGTGTCGGGAGACACGGTGACGACTCTTTGGGTCATTATTTCGCCAACTTTCATGCGCGAAAGCAGATAATTCAGTTCATGGATGGAAAGAGTGCTGGCTGGGGAGGCCATGTTCTGCCGGATATCGCGGTCGGTCACGATGCCGACAAGTTTCTCCCCTTTCAGGACGGGTAACTGATCGATTTCTTTTTCCAGCAGAAGCTGCCGTGCTGCAAGGACACTGGTTTCCTCCGTGGCCGTAACAAGATTCCGTGTCATTCGTCGTCCTACAAACATGATTCCCTCCGGCATTAGTGGAATTAACCGCTTTACTTTAAAATATCACACGCGTTTCCAATGAAGCAAATGGTTCTTCCAAAGAATACCCACTTGGGGAAGCAAGAAGAAAATCATTTTGAAAAGTAATTCCAATTCCAGATCATAGATGATAGCAAGCCGGCAAGGAAGAGGCAATACAGGCATAATATAGCGTAAGCCGAGAAGCCGATAACACAGCCAACGCAGATAGCGCTTTGATATGGAATCGGAATAACAATTACGGAAGATCCGGGGTGAGATAAGTTAAGTAAATTTGTTGCATCAGCCTGTGATCGGAGAAAACAGGATTCTCCGGCAGGCTGATGCATATTACACGTCATCCCGGGAACTGATGACGGGAAGAGGGAAAGGGGTTATTTCATTTCACCTACCAGGGGCCTTTCTTCCTCCAGTTTGAAATAAACGAGGAACTTCTTGACGTTTTTATACTTATCAACATCTTCAGGTTGTTTGCGCTTCATCATGGCTTGGATCTTTTCCTCATCGGATTCTTCTTTCGTTTTTACCAAGTAAAGTCGCTTTCCTTTCCAGGCTTGTCCGGATTCGATGAAAAGATACGCGGCATAAGGATTGGACTGAAGGTTTTGATGGGTTAAACGATCGGCCATTATGAAAACGATCTGACCGTCATCCATGATCGTGGGTCTGCTGTAAACGGCGGCATCGACTTTGCCCGATAAATCGGCTGTGGCCAAAATGCCGGTTCCCTCTGTTTTATCGAAATAAGCCTTTAAATCCATGACGCGCCATCCTTTCTTTTATGTCTGGATAGATGACCGTTTTGATTCCCTTAAAATTTTTCAATGACTTTCAATGGGTAATGCTTATCCATTATAAAAATACAACGGTGTTGTAAAAAAATAAATCAGCAATTCCCTTATTTTAAATCCGCTGCCCTCTTATTTTACTTTATCATTATCCTTACCGCCATTCATGGCATGGCCAATCACCTGTGCCCTTGGCTGACAATTGCCTTCGGAAAATGGCTGATAACCCAGGACGGTTTATGAGTGCGCTCAGTTCAAGATTGTGCCAATAAATAAGCCTGACAAAATCCTTGACAGCCGCAGGCGGATGCCGTAGCAAAAAAGACAGTAGCCGTTGAAGGGAGGGCGTGAATCATGGCAGAGATAAAAAGTACTCTTGATCTGATTATGGAAAAGACAAAAAACCTGACCATGACGGATGAAGAGAAGAAAGCCGTTCATTCTCAGGAACTGAGGAAAAAAATAAAAGGGTGGGTGCAGAGATGCATCGATGGAACTATGAACATTGCGCACCTTAAGGAGAATGTTCAACAGGAAATGAAAAAAGAGCCGGGATTGCCGGCCGACCTTCTTGAGGAATTGCTCAAAAAAATCGACCCGGAGGGAGCAAACGAGGTGCAGTTTGAAATTATCGAAAGCGTCCTTCAGCGTGACACGGCTCCTTTGAAAGAACTCATCGTACAATTCCGGGTTGAACTTGCCGAAAAAGTCAGGGAAAGGACCGATAAGGAAAAGAAGGCTTTGGAAGGGCGTAACATTTCCGGTTCGGCGATAGTGCCGAATCTTGACAGGGACCCCCAGTGGAAAAGCGATCGAAAACAGTTAAAAGAAAGCTATGTCAAAAGGATACGTTCTGCAACTGCTTCTTGAAGCCATGCCTGATTTTTCAGACCTGCTATGCCGTCTGTCCGGGAATTGTAGATACTGCTGTAACCGGATTGCTCTCACTTTTAACACAACCGGGCATTAAAGATAACTGAACCAGTAGGACTCGATCATCTGAAAATTGGCCCGGACCGCTTCCCGACCGGTTACAATATTGCCGTGCCCGGGTAGAAGGTATTCCACATCGAGTTGACCGATTCTTTGCAGGCTTTCTTTCAAGAGACGACCGTTGCCGCCGGGAAGATCGGAACGGCCGATGCTGCGGTCAAAAGCCACATCACCCGAAAAAAGCGCCTTTCGTTCCGGCCAGTAAAGGCAGAGCGAACCCGGTGAATGTCCCGGAGTCTGAAGGATTTGTAACTGTACGCTGCCGATATTCAGTTCTCCTTCCTGCAACAGGACATCCGGTTCGGGAATCCGGAAAGAAGGACTGCCCAGTTTATAGAAGTACTCGTACTCCTCCTTGCCCATCATGAAAAGTGTCGGTTTGCCGAATGCCGTCGCTGCATCAATATGATCCGGATGCCCGTGGGTGGCAATAACCACGTCAATATCTTCGATTGATAAATCCAATTTCTCAAGCCCCCGTTCCACATGGCTGAAGAGATGGCTATAGCCCGGATCAAAGAGTATCGTTTTGTTTTCGTGAATCAAAAAAGCGTTGCTGTTGTTTTCCCTGCTGCTTTCCCAGAGGAAGGCGTACAGGCCGTCTCGAATCTTTATCATCATAAGTTATATATGACCTTCAGAATTTGATCCCCAGTTTCAATTCCGGTTCAAACATTTCACCGAAGTATTGAAATCCCTCCCGGGATGGCAGATCCGAAAATTTAGTAGTCAATGATTTTATCATCTCCCACCTGTTATCTTCGTACGAAGATGCACCGCTGATATCGCGTTTTGGTATCCGGTTTTGCATTGTGGAAAGGGACATCGAACCCCATCCCCAGCTGTAGATGGACCATTTGGCATCTTCATCCTGCCTATCTTTTTTTTCTTCTCC
>MVQR01000097.1 GCA_002067815.1 Syntrophus sp. PtaB.Bin001
AAAGGCCGATATGCTCCCCAGAAAAATGAATCTCCAATTGCGGCATAAGGACCACTCAGAGTATTTTTTAGGGTAAGTGCTTCTTCACTGTTGCCCGTTTTGGTATCATTTTTTAGATTTGCCTCTTCAATTTGAACAACCGAACCCAGAATGGGGCTCGTCATATAGGGATGGCTGTTAAAATATTGCATATGACGGGAAAGTAAGCGCTGCTTTCGCCTTTGATCATCACCAAGCGACTTAACCAGGGGGATCAGTGCATAGGTAAAACCAAGATTTTGCATCCGCCAGAAATTAAGTGACGCTTGGATCAGAAGGGATCGTAAAAATATCGAAAATAATTGAGAAGACTTCATTAAAGATCCCTTCTTCATTTAAATAATATTGCGTAGCATGAAAATAGCGTGAAGTCAATGTATTCGGACATGCCGACGGGACTGTTAAATTCAAGAAGGTAAATATCTAAGTTTTTCTTGACACGATACATTTGTTTTGTTAGTAACCGCGACTCAAAACAAAAAAAATGAAGAGGTAACATGCATGCTCTGTCAAACTATCAAACCGGGAACCGAGTGTGGTTTCATGACCAAGAAAGGTTGTAGCTATGAAGGTGGCGCCTGCCATCCGATTATCGATAATTGCGTGGAATGCAATAAAATAGGCGAATATGAAGCAGGTAAATACTGCAAGCTTTATCCTGAACCGGCCATAAAATGGCTCAAGGGTAAATGTCCAAGCGCTTCCCACGTCAAACTGGAAATCAAAGAAGTTCAACAGATCAATCCACTCAAAGCATCAAAGCGGGCATCAAAGAAGAAATAAGATAATCGGTTGTTAAGAGTTGGTTTATTAGCGCAAAAAATAAAGCCGGTTGAAATCTGTTTTAGTTTCAACCGGCTTTATTGTGCCCGCTTTTTAATAATTCCTGAATTTGCAATAAACCATCCTTCATTGCTTCCAGCTTCTGCCTAATAATTGATTCGGAAATTTGGAGAGTATGTGTCTGTTTTCGTGCAAGAAGCTGCTTTTTAGCTCCTTTGATAGTAAATAATTCTTCGTAGAGAAGGTTTTTTATGTTTAAAAGTTCCTGGACATCCTGTTTCCTGTATAATCTCTGATCCGCCTTAGTCCGGATTGGTCGTACTGTCTTGAATTCCGACTCCCAAAAGCGAATCACATAAGGTTTTACCCCTAGAATCTTACTAACTTCGCTGATTCGAAAGTAGGATTTGCTAAGAGGCATTTCCGCATCCATAATCAAGTTTCGTCTCCGACTTCTATTCAGAAATAATCAGATTATGAAATAAAGTACCCCCACAATATCCCCGGTTATTAAATGCTTAATTTCTACAGCCTTCAGACCGGCAAGCCGACGCATTAAGTCCGCTATTATTTATTCGTTTAGAGCTTTTCTGAGGACCTGACTTGATTTGAAGGTCAGCACTTTACGTGCCGAGATGGAAATTTCATCTCCCGTTTGCGGGTTTCTGCCGCGACGGGATTTTTTTTCTTTAACTACAAAATTTCCGAACCCAGATATTTTAATCTTCTCACCACGGCCTAGACTTTCCTTAATGATATCAAAAACAGACTCGACAATCCGCGCAGAGTCCTTCTTAGAAAAACCTAATTTCTCATATACATTTTGAACGATATCTATCTTTGTCATTTTAGTCCTCCTGAGAATCGAACAGTTATCTTTACGTTGCTCATCTGATTTGCGCCCCTGCATGATCGATAATTCGTGAAACAATTTTTGAATGGACCCGATTTACTTTCTCATCCGTCAATGTTGACGAATCGGACCGGTACGTAAATCTTAAACCCAGACTTTTCTTCCCTTCAGGAACGCCGGTACCGGCATATACATCAAAAACACAGACTCTTTCAAGCAAATCTTCACCGGCTGCAAGGGCAATATCAAGAATGGAGTCTGCCTCCACATCTTTATTAATGACAAAAGCGACATCTCTTGAACTTTCAGGAAATCTTGAAAATTCCTTATATGTGGCATATTCCGGAACTAGTTCGGTAAGCATATCAATATCTATCTCAAATATCTGGGCGCGGTTTTTTAAATCCAGACGAGAAAGTACGTCGGGGTGTAGCTCCCCGCAATAACCTATAGATTTATCACCTAGAAAAATTCCGCATGCCCGCCCCGGATGGAGAAAAGGTTGAAGTTCATTAGAACGGAATCTGATGCCTCTGAGTTTCAAACTTTCAAAAATACTCTCAATGCAGCCTTTTAAATCATAAAAATCAACGGTCGATTCACCAGAAGACCACAGGTCGTTATCTCTCTTGCCGGTCATCAGACAGGCCAATCGTTTCTTCTCTGTGGGCAACTCACCAGTAGTGTTCTGTAAGAATATCTTGCCAAGCTCGAATATCTTTAAATTATGATCACCGGCATTGGCGTTGTCTTTCATAACTTTCAACAAACTGTAAATCAGTGTTGTTCGCATGACCGACTGATCTTCCGTCAGAGGGTTTTTGATCAGTACCGCCATTCTTCGCCGGTCATCAGCAGATTCAAATGCCAAGATATCGGCAGCGGCAGGCGTAATAAAGCTGTATGTGATGACTTCGGAAAATCCGGCACCTCCCATATAGCAACGCAACTTTTCTTCAAGACGCCTTTTTTTATCAAGCTTGACCGGCGCCATTGTCCCGACTGGATGAGAAACCGGAATATTGTTGTAGCCATATACCCGGGCAATTTCTTCAATAAGATCGATCTCACGGGTAATGTCGACCCTGAAGGAAGGTGGCTTGACTTGATATTCTTCTTCTGCACTATCTTTCCTGATAACCTCCATCCCAAGGTTTTCAAGGATCCTAATCATATCCACGGCATTAATATTTGTTCCCAAGATAGAATTGGTCTTCCTGCATCGTAAGGGAATTTTCTCTGCGGCAAATATTTTCTTTGGATATTCGTCGATTCTTCCTTTACAGACTTTTCCTCCGGACAACTCGGCAATCAATTGAGCCGCCCTGTCCAATGCTCGCACTACCCCATCAGGATCGATTCCGCGCTCAAACCTAAACGCAGCATCGGTACTCATACCCAAATCTCGAGCTGACCGTCTTATTACAGAAGGATTGAAGTAAGCGCTTTCCAGGAAAACCACACTGGTATCTTCCTTGATTTCAGAGTTAAATCCCCCCATGATCCCTGCTATGGCTACGGGTTTGACGCCATCACATATCATAAGTGTGTTTGCATTGAGAATACGCTCTTTCTCATCAAGAGAGATGAATCTTTCGCCTTGCGTAGAACGCCTGACGACTATTCGGCCCTCTTCCAGGAAGCGGAAGTCAAATGCATGAAGTGGTTGTCCAAATTCCATCATGACGAAATTTGTTACATCGACGATGTTATTTATGGAACGCAGACCAACTGCTTCAAGACGCAATCGCATCCATAAAGGCGAAGGGGCAACTACAACATTCCGGAGCATGCGTGCCGTGTAGCGGGGACAGAGATCGGGATCAAGGATTTGAACCGAGGCGATGCTTTTAATTTCTTCCAGCCCTTCCTCAATCTTGATTTCGGGCAGATGAAAGGGTTTGCCTGTAATCGCGGCTATCTCACGAGCCACGCCGATTATGGAAAGACAATCCGAACGGTTCGGCGTAATCCCTATGTCAAAAACCGTGTCTTTCAAATCTAGGGCATCCGCCAGATCTTTACCCAAAGGCAGATCAGGCGAGAGAATCATAATTCCTGTCGCATCCTCCCCAATGCCGAGCTCTTCTTCGGAACAAAGCATGCCCTCTGAAATTTCACCGCGGATTTTTGAACGCTTAATTGTATAACCGCCGGGGATGGCCGCTCCAACTTTTGCCAATGGAACGACATCTCCAACACACATATTTGTTGCACCGCAGACAACCGCAAAAGTTTCGTCTCCCGTTGTTATTTCACAGAGGGAAAGCTTATCCGCATTTGGATGAGGCCGAATGGAGGTTATCCGGGCCACAACGACATTGGAAAAAGAAGGACCGACATCATGAACCGCATCTACTTCAAGGCCAGCCATGGTCAGCTTGTCTGCAATATCAGCAGGTGTCAAATCGATATCCACATAATCTCTAAGCCATCTCAAACTAACTTGCATAGAAAATCCATCCCGCCACAGGGTTCAAATAAGTATGTTTATGGTTACAAACAATTGTTTAGGCCGTTCCCGGCAAATAACATCCTTAAAGGCCTGTTATTAAAGGCGTATAGGCGTCCCTTCAAGCCCTTCACATCTCGGTTTTGTCATGGAAAAATTTTCAGGAAGCTGCGGTATCTGTAATCAGATTAAAATTGTTGCAAAAATCGCTTTTCATTCTCAAAGAAAAGTCGAATATCTGAAATCCCATATTTGAGCATAGCGATACGCTCTACCCCTAAACCGAATGCAAATCCAGAAAATTCCTCCGGGTCATAACCTACATTTTTAAAGACTGCCGGATCTACCATGCCGGACCCAAGTATTTCCAGCCAACCGCTCTGACCACAAACTCGACAGCCTCTTCCTTGACACATTACACAACGTATGTCTACCTCTGCGCTGGGCTCTGTAAACGGGAAATAACTGGGACGAAAACGGAGTACGGTATCTTCCCCAAAAATTTGTTTAAGAAAAGATGTTAAAATTCCTTTAAGATCTCCGAAGGTAACACCACGATCGACCAATAGACCTTCAACCTGATGGAACATCGGGGTATGAGAGACATCCGAATCCGGGCGATACACCCGCCCCGGAGAAATGATTTTCACAGGCGGTTGCTGCTTTTCCATAATTCTAATTTGAACAGGAGATGTGTGAGTACGCAGAACGATGTTTTCATCAATATAAAACGTATCCTGCATGTCTCTGGCGGGATGATCTTTTGGGATATTCAGAGCCTCGAAATTATAGTAATCATTCTCTATTTCCGGTCCTTCAACTATGGAAAAACCTATCCCCGCAAATATTGTGCATATCTCTTCAAGAATCTGAGTAACCGGATGTATTCGCCCGCATCCGCTCCTCCTGCCGGGAAGGGTTACATCAATGGCTTCTTCCCTAAAAGAAGTCTCTTTCTTGAGTGCGGTCAGAATCGCCTGCGCCTCTTCAAATTTTGAAGCAAGGTTGTTTTTGATTTCATTCGCACGCTTCCCGCGGATCTGCTTTTCCTCGATGCTCAACTGACCAAGATTACGCAAATACTGGGTTAGCAGTCCTTTTCTGCCTAAATATTTAACACGAACAGCAGCCAGTTCCGCTTCAACCTTCGCGGCACCTATATCCGCCTCTGCCCTTTTTTGCAGTTCCTCAAGATCATCGATCATGAAGCGTTCTCTCGTTTTGCAAGAAGGATAATTTCAGAAAATCCCCTAGGATCGTTTACGGCTATATCAGCCAAGACTTTTCTATCGATCTCTACATTCGCACTTTTTAGACCACTAATAAGACGACTGTAAGTCAATCCCTGTTCGCGCGAAGCAGCATTGATCCTTGCGATCCACAATTTCCGGAACTCCCGCTTCCGTACTCTCCTATCCCTGAAAGCATAATTCAAAGCCCGATTTACAGCTTCTGTAGCCGTTCTGAGCAATCGGCTCCTAGCTCCAAAAAAACCCTTCGCTAATTTAAAAATTTTTCTTCTTTTTTTCTTGGCAGTAACACTTCTTTTAACCCTAGGCATTGCTTAAGCCTCCTATCCGTAACTCCACAAATCTACTTCACAGCATGTCTTGACGACTCTTCCTACTACAGATATGGAATCAGCCGCTTAATCTCTTTCTCATCACGTTTATCAAGAATACTTGATTTTCTCAGGTTTCTTTTCCGTTTTGTTGTCTTCGTCGTCATAATATGACTGGCGTAGGCATGATGTCTCCTTACCTTTCCACTCCCTGTGAGCTTAAATCGCTTCGCAGCACCGCGGTGTGTTTTCAATTTTGGCATCTTTTCACTCCAATTTAAAATTTACATAATAGAAAAATACTAGTTGTTTATATCTAGAAGTCGTAGATCAAATTACATAAGTCGCCTTTATACGAAGGACAACCCACCTTAATCTACTTCCTATTTTTTCGGTGACAAGACCATCACCATACTCCGACCTTCTAATTTAGGCTGTTGATCTACAATACAACTTTCTCCCAAGTCATTTTTTATGTCTTCGAGAAGCTTCCTGCCAATGTCGGTAAAAGCAATTTCCCTTCCTCTAAACAATACACTCACCTTAACTTTGTCGTGTTGTTCAAGAAACTTCCGGATATGCTTGATCTTGACTTGAAGATCGTGCTCCTCAGTTTTCGGTCTCAGCCTGATTTCTTTTACCTGAATGGTGCTTTGACTTTTTCTTGCAACCTGAAGCTTTTTACTTTGTTGATACCTAAACTTGCCGTAATCCATGATTCGGCAGACAGGCGGCGACGAAGTAGAGGCAACCTCCACCAAATCGAGACCTTCTTTTCTAGCCTCTGCCAGTGCATCTGCCAAAGTTAATATTCCCAACTGCTCGCCCTGATGGCTGATAACCCTTACCGTGGCTGCCTTAATTTCATTATTGATCTTCAGATCCTTAACTATTGGACACCTCCTGCAAATTATCGATTCTCCCTTGCGCTTTCATCATAATGCAATGATGATAGAGTTCGATATATCATTACAAATACTGTTCGCACCTTTCTTTAACAAGACTTATGAACTCGGCGACCAGCATGGCGTCCAGATTGCTTCCGCCACGCTCCCGCGGAGCAACCTGTCCGGATGCCATTTCTTTATCGCCAATAACCAGCATATAGGGTATCTTTTGTGTTTGAGCTTCTCTGATCTTATAACCCAGCTTTTCGTTTCGAAAATCTCTCTCCGCCCTTACCCCTTCTTCCATCAGTTTCTGATAGACAGTCTCTCCATAAGGAATATGTCTGTCCGTCACTGTAAGAATAATGGCCTGAACCGGAGCCAACCAAAGAGGAAATGCTCCGCCATAATGCTCAATGAGCACCCCCATAAATCGCTCTATCGCCCCAAGAATAACCCTGTGCAACATCACTGGCCGGTGTTTTTCGCCATCCGCTCCTATATAAGTAAGATCAAATCTTTCGGGCAGCGTAAAATCGCATTGAATAGTCGCACACTGCCATTTGCGCTTGAGTGCGTCTTTCAGCTTGAAATCTATCTTCGGACCATAAAATGCACCATCCCCTTCATTGATATCATAATTCATATGATTATCCTTAAGAGCACTCTCCAAGGCGTTGGTTGCCAAATCCCAATCTCGATCAGAACCGATGGAATTCTCCGGTCTGGTGCTTAATTCCACTTCATAGTCAAATCCGAATATTTTCATAGCATAGCCGACGAAATCAGCAATAGCGCGGATCTCCGAATTCAACTGCTCCGGGGTGCATAGTATATGGGCATCATCCTGAGTGAATTGACGAACTCTCAATAGACCATGCAAGACGCCTGTTTTCTCGTGACGATGAACCGTTCCGAGTTCAAAATAACGCAAAGGAAGATCCCGATAACTTCGGATTTTAGATTTATAGATCAGCATATGAGACAGGCAATTCATCGGCTT
>MVQR01000098.1 GCA_002067815.1 Syntrophus sp. PtaB.Bin001
AAATCTTTTCGGATCGCGCAGAAACTCTATCACTTCCTGCAGTTCTTCTTCCGCCTCATCGACTCCGGCCACATCTGCAAAAGTGACTTTTGTTTCGCCTTCTACATAGATTTTGGCCTTGCTTTTTCCAACCGTCATCAGGCCTCCTTCGGCTCCCCCTCCCATTCGCCTCAGGAGGAAACCCCAGAAAAGCATAAAAAGCGACATTGTAACGATCCAGGAAAGCATAGTATTTATCCATGTGGATTCCTTTTTAGCAGTGAAACGGATGTTTTTCTGCTCCAGCTCCTTTACCAGATCAGGATCTTCTATCCTGACGACGGAAAATTCCTTCGTTTCCCTAAGTTGCTTTGCCTTTGCTTCATCTTTCTCATTCCGCAAGGCCAAAATGCGATTATGAGCGCCGGCGGGCAGGACACCAGCTATTTCGTCTTTTGAAATCTTAAGATCACTTACCAGGCCTTCGCTCAATAGCGTTTTGAACTCGCTGTAGCTGAGTTCGACGAATTCGCGTGAGAAGAGATAACGGTCCATCACGATTATAAGGAGAATAGCAATAACGAAATAAATCAGACTGAAACGAATCTGTTTATTTGTAATGTTCATGGTCACTCCTTTCTTCCTCCAGAACTGCGACGAATATAGCCACAGCCTCAATTTTTCAGCTGGTTTCAATATCCGTTTCTTTCGGCCGGATATTCCTTGAATCTCCGACTTCTCCAAATCATGTAGATTACCGGATAGATGATCAGTTCAAGAATTGTCGAGGTTATAACGCCGCCGACCATGGGCGCAGCGATTCTTTTCATGATGTCCGCCCCGGTTCCGTGGCTGAACATTATGGGAATAAGGCCCGCAAGAATCACACTTACCGTCATTATTTTGGGACGGATGCGCTTTACGGCGCCGAACATAATGCTGTCCTTAAGATCGGCAAGGGTGTTGAGCCTGCCTTCCCGCTGCCAGCGTTCGTAGGCAAGATCCAGATAAAGGAGCATGACGACGCCTGTTTCAGCATCCAGGCCGGCCAGGGCGATAATACCTACCCAGACGGCAATGCTCATGTTGTAATTAAGAAAATAGAGGAGCCAGAAGGAACCAACTAGAGAGAAAGGCACAGCCAGCAGAACGATAGTCGTCTTTGCCACTGATCGGGTGTTAAAATAGATGAGCGTAAAAATAATCAGGAGCGTAAAAGGGATGATAATCTTCAGTCCTTTGTAGGTTTTGACCAGGTATTCGTACTCCCCGCTCCATTCCAGGCGGTATCCCGATGGGATTTTGATTTTTTCAGCCCTGGCCTTGGCGTCATTCACATAACTCCCCACGTCCCGCCCAGAAAAGTCCACATAGACATAGGAAGTCAAAAGTCCTTCTTCACTCTTGATCGCTGTCGGTCCCTTGATCACCCTGATATCGGCCAATTCCCCCAGCGGCACCTGGCGGATATCAGCCCGCCCGGCCATGGGTGCTCCAGGCGTTTCCATCATGACAGGGACAAGAACCTCTTTCAGCGCCACCACATCATTGCGTAGCTCGCGGGGATAGCGGATGTTGACCGGATAGCGCCCTCTTCCCTCGACGGTGGTCGTCAGGTTCATCCCGCCGACAGCCGATTGCACGATCTCCTGGACATCGTCAACCGCGAGATTATAGCGGGCCACCGCCTCTCTGTTCACAGTCAGATCCAAAAAATAACCAGTCGTCACCCGCTCGGCATAGACGCTTCTCGTACCCGGCACATCCTTTAGCCGGGCTTCCAGCTCCAAACCGATCCTTTCGATTTCTCTCAGGTCCGGACCCAGGATCTTGATCCCCACAGGTGTCCGAATTCCCGTGGCAAGCATGTCAATTCTGGCCTTGATTGGCATGGTGAATGAATTGGAAACTCCCGGTATATCAAGGGCGTCATTCAATTCGTCCTTGAGCTTTTCCATCGTCATTCCTGCCCGCCAATCTTTCTCCGGCTTCAGATTGATCGTTGTTTCGAACATTTCCAGAGGCGCGGGATCGGTGGCTGTTTCCGCCCGTCCCGCCTTGCCGAAAACCTGGGAAACCTCAGGAATCTTTCGAATAATCCTGTCCTGAATCTGCAGCAGCCGGGATACCTCAGAGATTGACGCTCCGGGAGCCGTTACAGGCATATAGAACAAAGTTCCCTCATTCAAGGGCGGCATGAATTCCGTTCCCAGTTTATAAAAAGGATAAATGGATATGACCAGGATGATTATGGCAACAATAATCACCGTCTTCCGGAAGCGCAGCGCCAGAGCTGCAACCGGTTCATACAACCTGTGAAGGACGCGGCTGACTGGGTTCTTCTCCTCGGTCGCTATCCTGCCGCGGATCAGGAGTACCATCAAAACCGGCGTTAGCGTCACTGCCAGGAAGGAGGAAAAGAGCATGGCAAAGGTCTTGGTGTAGGCCAGAGGCTTGAACAGACGTCCTGCCTGCCCCTGCAAAGTGAAAATAGGCAGAAAGCCGACAGTGATGACCAACAGGGAAAAGAAAAGGGACGGCCCCACTTCCCTGGCCGCTTCAATGATGATATCGGCCCGTTTTTCCTGCCGTCCCCCCGCTTCCCATTCCTCCAGTTTCTTGTGGGCATTTTCCACCATGATAATCGAGGCATCCACCATTGCCCCGATAGCGATTGCAATACCGCTCAGACTCATGACGTTGGAGGTTACCCCCAGATAATACATGCAGATAAATGATATTATAATGGCCAGCGGCAGGGTAAAGATGACCACAAGAGCCGAAGGCAGATGAAAAAGGAAAACCAGGCAGACGACGCTGACCGCGATGGACAGTTTGACGATTTCATCCTTGAGGGTAGCTATCGCCCGGTGAATAAGGTCAGTACGATCATAAGTCACGACCATTTTCACTCCCTCTGGCAGGCTTGGTGCGATATCCTTTTTTATTTTATCCTTGATCCGATCGATCACGTTCAGGACGTTTTCACCGAAACGAACAATAACGATCCCAGCGACAACCTCTCTTTGGCCGTCCAGATCCGCAACCCCCCTCCGGATCTCCGGTCCCAGCTGAATTCGGGCCACATCACGGAGATAAACGGGAGTCCCGGAAGTATCCCTGCCTATTGCGATGGTTTCAATATCTTTAACGGACTTGATATAGCCTCGCCCCCGGATCATGTACTCCGCTCCCGCCAAATCCAAAACCCGGCCTTCCACATCCTGGTTGCTTCGGCGCACGGCCTCCATGACTCTCGGTAAAGGAATGTTATAGGCAGAAAGACGTACAGGATCGACGGAAATCTGATACTGCTTTACAAAGCCGCCGATGCTTGCCACCTGAGAGACACCGGGAACGCTCTCCAATGCCAGCTTTATGTTGTAATCCTGCATGGACCGAAGTTCCGCCAAGTTGTAGCGGCCTTTCTCGTCCACCAGCGCATATGAGAATCCCCACCCTAAACTCGTGGCATCAGGCCCCAGGGTCGGATTTACATCACCGGGCAGCTTGTTACGGACAGCCTGGAGATATTCCAACACCCGGCTGCGGGCCCAGTAAATGTTCGTCCCCTCTTCAAAGATCACGTAGATGAAAGATGTTCCCAGGAAGGAATATCCCCTGACGGCCTGAACTTTGGGAGCGGCCAGAAGGGTTGAGGAGATGGGATAGGTTACCTGGTCTTCAACAAGATCGGGACTGCGGCCCAGCCACTCCGTGTAGATGATGACCTGGGTGTCGCTCAGATCAGGCAGCGCGTCGAGTGGAGTGTTCTTCAAGGCCCACCAGCCCCAGACCATGGCACCTGTCATCAGCAGAAAGACGAGGAATTTATTCCGCGCACTGAATTGAATAATATTTGCGATCATGAGCGGCTACCCCTGGCATCATTGGGATGATCGTTAATGTAGAGCCTCTTAAAGTTTGCGGAGCTAAATCAATGTTGATGTCCTGCAAGGGGCTTCACCCCTTTAAGCTGGGCCTCGGAGTCGATCAGGAAGGCAGCCGAGACGGCAACTTTTTCTCCTTCTTTCAGCCCCGCGACAATCTCCCGCATCCCGTCCGCTCGTATGCCGGAAACAATTTCCCGAGGCTCGAAATGCCCGTCTCCTTTGTCCACGTAAGCGACCTGACGTTTTCCCGTATCGATTACCGCATCATCAGGGATAACAAGTTTCCGTCCCAGTTCAATCCGTATTTCTATTTTGGCAAACATCTGCGGTTTAAGTTTTTCGCCGGGATTGGGGATGCTCAACCTGATTTTCATCGTCCGCGTATCGCCGGCCAGGGTCGGATAAACGTAGTCGATACGGGAAGTAAATGTTTTGCCGGGAAAAGAATCCAGAGCGATGACTGCGGGCTGATCGACTGAGATGAAGGAAATATCCTGTTCATAAACGTCTGCAAGAATCCAGACGCTGGAGAGATCGGCCAGATCAAAGAGTTTTTCCCCGGGCATTACCCGCCCCCCGCGAATGGCCGTCTTTTCAACAACATAACCATTAACGGGACTGAAAATCGTCATCGTTTTGATGGGTGTTCCTGTTTCTTCGATTTTCTGAATCTGCTTATCTGAAATATCCCACAATTTCAGCCGCTGCCGGGCTGCATCCAGAAGAGCCGAGGAGTCGTTTACTACCATTTTATCGAGGCCACTTGTTTTAACTTTACGGCTCCAGTTAAGCGCATTTAACAGTTCCTTCTGTGTTGCCAGAAGTTCCGGACTGTAAATGGCCACCAGTGGGTCTCCCTTGCGAACGTATTTTCCCTTGTAGTCGACATAGAGGCGTTCTATCCAGCCTTCGATTTTTGTATTAATCGTGGCAAGGCGGCGTTCATCATATTCCACCCGGCCAACGGTACGGAGCGTCCTGCGCAGAGGTGAATAGGAAACGGCTACGGTTTTTACCCCTAGAAGCTGCTGCTTATCAGTCGGAATTTCCACCGTGGGCGCCTCTGACATCTGCTCTTCCGGAGCAGCTGCCGGCGCGGAGGGAGGCGAACCGACAGCATGTCCTTCGTGGCCAGGTAAAGCGGCAGACGCATGGCGGTGAATCCTTTCTTCGCTGTGCTTCCCGATTTCCCGATTAAAAAGGAAAAAGGCGATTCCCACCCCCAGGGCAACGACAACCGCGATCAAGCCGATGAAGAGGTTTCTTCTTTTCATCGTAATTGCTCCTTTTTGCCGACGACGGCGTCAATCCTGGCGATTGCCTTCTGCTTCTCCACAACCTGTGTCCAGTAAAGAATCTCTACATCTAGAAATGCCCGGAGTCTGCTGATAACTGTCAGGGCGTCGTTTTTCCCAGTTGCATACCCGGCCAGCGTCGATTCGAAGTCTTGCGACGCCTTGGGAATAAGGGCTTTCCGGTACAATGAGATCAGGCGGTCCGCAGCTGCCACCATAGCTGCATTATCTCGGATCACAGCGGCAGTCATGAGCTTTGTGCCCTCCATATCGTATTTTGCCTCCTGAAGCATTGCAGTCGCCTCGCGTACCGCCGGTTCCTGTTTCCACTTGAAATACAGGGGAATATTGAAGGTCGTCGTCAGCATGTACATGCTTGTACTGCTCATCTCGCCGCCGCGCTGATTGGTCTGCGCCGCAACGGTGAAATCGGGATAATACTCTCGCTTCGCCATTTTAATCCTGGCTTCGGCGGCAGCCACATTTTTCTTTCGAATCTGAATATCCGGTGAACTTTCATAGGCTTCAGCGATCAGTTCCTCTGTAGTGGAGTCGAATGCCCTATCGGTGAGCTCAGCTGGCCGCCCCAGGGAAGCATAATTTTCACGACCTAGTGTCAGATTCAGCATCGCTTCGAGAGATCTGATCTTCTGCAGAAGCATCTCCCGTTTTTCCCTCAGCATGTACTTTTCCGTTTGAGCCATAAGGACGTCCTGCTGCCCGCTGATTCCGGATGTGTAACGGTCGATTGCGGCCTCTTCAATTTTTGAATAGAGAAACGTCTTTTCGTTGATAAGGTCAATATTTCGGTAGGAAAGAAAGAGATCGTAGTAAAGTTCTTTTACCCGGCCAACCGTCTTCAGGCGAATACCCTCGATGGCAGCCCGCATGCCGTCGGCATCTGCTGCTGCCATCTCTCCCTTCAATCCCCTCTTCCCAAAGAAGGGAAAAGTCTGTGAGGCCGAAAAGATCCACTGTGCATCGGGACTGTCACCGTAAGTATACCGGGATGTACCCTCGTTCTGATAGCCGACCATTAACATGGGGTCGGGAAGCGCTCTGGCCTGCCGAACCCGTAAATCCGCAGCGTCAATTCTCGCTTCAGCGGCATGGATTTCCGGATTGTTTTTCAGGGCCTCAGCGATCAAAGAGTCAAGATTAAGTTCTTCAGTTGCAGCATACGCAGACGCGAGTGCCATCAAGAGGAGAGGAATAAACAACCAGCGGAAAAAGGACGGCATCACCTTGAAACCTCCTTTCGCTTCTGTTCATCTACATTTGATTGGAACTGGAAAAGATATTTGCCGGTCTATCTGGCATCCACAGTAAACCTGGTCGTGGCCGTCTTTCCCTGACGGCTGATTTTTAAGGTTACTGTCCAGGGTCCCGCCATGGACAGCTTTACTGTGGCTCCGAATTTGCCATTTTGCAGCTGGGTGCCGGTCCTGTAATTCATTGCAGGCATCCCCGGCATGCCGGACATTCCGTAATCCACGACTATATTGGCGTCTGTGACTTCCCGCCCAGTGGCGTCTTTCAATGTAATTTCAAGATTGTTGCTCCCCACAACGGGGGGATTTCTGTCTATCCTGATCGTTACCGTTAGATCGCCGGCTTTTTTTTCAACTATGTAATCCCTTGCTTCTACAAGGCCGGCAAAGAATAAAGAAATTAAAACGAGCAACAATGCTTTTTTCATTTCGCTCTCCTTTTCTCTTATTCTTTTATTTTTTCATAACTTTACCATAAATAATTAATCATGCAATCATCGCAAAGAGGCATAAAGAATAGCAGTAATTCCTGATCTTATCTTCTTGACTGTCAGCCTATAGCTGATTGTGGAGAAAATAAAAATTATACGATAAGAATTTAAATAAAAATCATGATATTTCATATCCCGACAATTATGAGCTTTTGATTGGTCTTATTATGATTTATGATAACTTAAGCTGAAATGTTTTTGTTCATTAGATAAGAACTCCTACAAGGACATTGCCATGCCCCTGAAGATGAATTCCATTAAAGTACATGGTCAAGCTCACTCCGGCATCACAAGGGCATGGCTTCAGGCATTGCGTCTGCATTTTGTGCCCACCAGCATCTTTCCGGCCCTGCTGGGAAGCATTATTGCGTGGACAACTTATCGGGAATTTCACTTCCTGTATTTCGTCATTGTCATTGTCGGAGTGACACTTCATCACATTGCTCTTAATGTGATTGACGATGTCTTTGATTATCTCCATGCCGCGGATCGTCTCAAAGGTAAAGAAAAGAATCCCTATTCCGGCGGGAGCGGTGTCTTAACGGAACGTCTTCTTTCTGTAAGCGACATGTTG
>MVQR01000099.1 GCA_002067815.1 Syntrophus sp. PtaB.Bin001
AGTTCTGCAGTCGGAATCGCCGCATACATCACAGCATGGACTTTGGCCGACTGTCGCGCCAATCCATTGTTCCAGGGGTTTATCAGCGATCCAGATGCGGTTGGACTGAAGAGGGTCTTTTGCAAACAAGGGGAAATCGAGGAATTCCGTTTTCAAAACGACTTCAATATCGAGTTCCGCCAAAGCTTTTTTGAGCTTGTCCACAGCACTTCTGATAGCTTCTTCTGTAGACCCACAACGCGGGCACGTTTGATCATGCTCGTTTACAAGCCTTTTCCAGCGGATTGTTAATGTTTTCATTATAACCTCCAACCATCTGGTTGGTTTGAAGCAGAGAAAACGATCCTCAAAAAGGGCCTGGCATTGCTCCCAGGCTCAACGTCGCCCCCGTCCCGGCGACAACAGGAGAAAACGATCCTCAAAAAGGGCCTGGCATTGCTCCCGCCATCAGCAGCATTTCGAACCAGCTTTATAGAAATTCTGTTCAAGGAGCCATTCTTTGATTAATCCTGCTGCGCAACCGACGCCGAAATCGACAAAGAGGGCGTTGACAGGGCAATTTCTTGCACAGGCGCCGCACTCCATGCAGGCGTCCAAATCCGTGACAACAGCTTTTCCCTCTCCAAACGAAAAGACCTGGTGCGGACACACTTCCATACACCTTCCACAACCGATGCATTTCTCCGTGTCCAACTTCAATGTTGATACATTGCGCAGATAGCTGAAATTTTTCATAAATCACCAGGATTTTTAGAGCAGTTTTCCTATCGCCAAGATGAATACACTCGCGATTAGGGCGATTCCCATTGCCGGTATCGCAACCCGCATCTCCTTTTTAACCCCGGAGCGTGAAGTGAAGGGGGTGCATCCGGTAAAATTAAGCGTGTAAAAGGCGCTCACGGCCGGTAACGCCACAAAGGTCGCAACTGCAACGGGCCCATTCCACCATTGTCCCGGCGTGAGGAGATAGAAGGCTGCAATCCACGCCAGACCGATCAGAGCCCCCTTGAAGGCAAAACTCCTGCCGGGAAGCCAGGGAAGAAGCAGCGGGGCAAGCGCGATGCCGGAAATTACGGCGCCCAGGTAGGCGAAAACAGTTATGAGCCCAATCTGGATCCCATATAACATCGCACCCAAGGCAAAGAGCGCTGCCGTCACAATGGCCGTCGGTTTCAGGGCCATTACCAATTCTACAGGGATAAGCACCGCCCGCTCCCGGAGTGTGAAAGTCTGTTCTCTCATTTCAGCCGTTGTCATCATGGAGTTGTCCAGGTATTTGGGAATATCTCCGGCCCGGATGGCCGCGTAACGGATGCTGAAACCGGTTTGTCTCGTCACTTCATAAGCGGCCACACCGGGTGCGCCCAGGATCGGAAGAATGAGACGGCGGTGGGAAACCGCCTTGGCCAGATTGGACGTACGGATGCGCCGCACCAGCTCTTCCGTGCCGAAGGTCCCCTTCCCCGCCGCACACCACACATTGATCCCATAAGTCTCAAGGACGAGCAGCCAAGCGTTTCTACCGGTCAGGACGCTGCGAATAATGTCATAGCTCATTTTGTAGTTTGCCGTCACCAGCACCGGATCATCGGGAGTCGGGGTGCCGATTGCATAAAGGCCCGGTGGGACCATGTAATTCATTCGGCCGATGCCCCAACGGGCTTTCCATGTGCCCAGCCGATCGGATAATGTAAGAGTTGCGGCGATTTGCGGCACCTTTCCCGCTCCGGTAGCCAGCCATTTGATGAAACCGGGAACCGATTCACTGATTTCTCCGCCTCCGGCGGATGTTTGAGGTCCTCAACATGGAGGCTGATCGGAGAAAGAGCCTTTCGTTGAGATGCATCCTGTCGGCGCCGGTGCTAACTGCAGATAGCCTTCTTTTTTTAGAGAAAGCTTGTTGTCTGTTGTTATCGTCATTCTTTAGTTCCTGCTTTTAATTTTCCATAATTATACACATCAATAAATCAAAATATCCACAATATAACCAGCTGCGATTGCAACTAGAAAAACATTCAGGGCGAAGGCAAAGATTAGTTTCTTTTTGAACATGGAGCCGAGAATGATCATTTCCGGGATACTTGCCCCTGCCCCGCCGATGATGAGCGCCAGAACAGTTCCCACTCCCATGCCCTTGCCGACAAGGGCCGCGCTTATGGGGATCACAGTTTCAGCCCTTATATACATGGGTACGCCAATCAGCGCCGCAATCGGTATGGACCAAGGATTACCGGGGCCCGCCAGGCGGACGACCAGATCCTTCGGGAAAAAACCGTAAATAAAAGCGCCGATACCGGCACCGAGCAGAAGATACCAGAATACGCCCTTGAATGTATCTACAGCAGACACAGAGGCCCTTTTCAGTTTTTCTTTGAATGGCACATTAGCTGTACTATCGTTGTCGAAGCTGACCGAGCAGCAAGACGCCGGTGCTGAGTCTTGTATAGTTGGAATTACATCTTCGCAGCAACAACTGCTCTGAGTTTGAAAAGTCGGCAAAGTTATTAAGGTTGGCTGAGCACTCTCCGTTGAACAGCAACCGGCAGCCATGGGCAGGATTTTGGGGGATGATGTCTCGAATTTGGCTTCTCCCGAACAACAGGACGTCTGAAAAGCCGCCAAAGGTTTGACCTGACTTTCCATCCCCATTCTTGATAGAATAGCGGCCGCCGCCATGGAACCGAGAAAGGTAATAACGACATAGACAATCGTTGCCTGATAACCTAGAAGCGAGAGCAAGAGGGCAACAATGATCGGGTTAAGAACCGGCGAAGAAAAGAGAAACGCCATTGTCGGCCCGAAAGGAACGCCACCTTTCAGTAAGCCGGCTGTGATGGGAACTGTGGAACAGGAGCAGAAAGGCGTAATAGCGCCCAATCCGGAACCAAGGAAGTATTGAACCCAAGGGAGCCTGTTGGAAAGAAAATCTCTTACACGCGACGGGGGAAGATATTCCGTCAACAGCCCAATGACAAAGGAAACAGCAATAAAGATGAGAACCAGTTCACCGGCGATTTCCAGAAAAAATTTTCCGGCAACAATGAAATTATTTAAACCGAACATCATTAAACCCTCCTCAAAGCCCGACTTATTCATAACCTTTAATTAGTTGAGCGTGTCAATCAATTCTTGGGATATTGCTTGCTTCGTTCCCACAACAACTTTCCCGCAGTTGACCCCTTTCATCTGTTTGCTGTCCCGTAGCCTGAACAAAAGCAGTGAGGCTGATGACCAGTATATCGCGCATCGCTGGATCCATTGCTGTCAGGATGTCCTTCATTTTATCGATCAAGCGATCCTCGATTCGGTTCAGGAGCTCTCTGCCTTTTTCTGTAAGAGTTACACAGCAGATCCGCCCATCCCTTTGATCCTGCTGGCGATTGGCCAGCCCCTTGTCTTCCAGTCGTTTGGCGATGCGTGTCGCTCCGCTTTTCGTAACTGCCGCACTCTCCGCCATATTCTGCATAGTGCAGATATTACGGCGCAACGCAGTTTGCATGGCACGGAACTCGCCGTGTGATATCTTTTCGTCGCAACACTGTCCGTCGATACTTTGCATCCCGAAATAGTACGTTATATTTTCAATTAACCCGACAAGTTGTCTGGCTTGTTCGTCCATTGATATGTTCTCCCCTGAGTTCCGGTAATTTAACCTGAAGCGGCATAATGTTCGGATGGCATTCTTTCTTACATATATAGTTGATTCTGTCAACTATAATTTCAGGCCGGTTGAATCTGAAGTATTTTGCCTTGACAAGGGGATTTTCTCTTTTTATATTCCGTAAACAGAATATCAAATTCATATCACAAAAGAAATTTATAAAAAAGGCCATTGTCGTTGTTGATCCCAACGGCGTTGATGATCTTAAAGAGGAATGCCATCCCCGCTTGCGAAAACTGAGAAACAGTGTTTGCTTATGACACAGAACTTAGAGAAGCTAGATTTCGCAAAATAAGATTAACATATAGCCAATCGGGAATATGCAAGGAATTGTTGGAAGCTGTTAGAACAATGCTTTTCTGTCTGCAGCTTGGTCGAAAATGACCGAAGGGTCTCGGGACATGCCTACACAGGCGGCATAGCAAACTTTAACAAAACAATCTTTTTTGGAGGGTATAATTATGTTAGGAGTAGAAGTTACAAAAAAAGCGGCTGATATGATTAAGGAATTTCTTAAAAGCCAAGAGACGGTAAGCGCAGTCAGAATCATTACGCAAATAGGTTGAGGCGCGCCGGTTCTGGCTCTGGCTCTGGATGAGCCAAAGAAAAACGATTCTATTTTTACGGAACAGGACATCACTTTTGCTATAGACAAGGGACTTCTGGAAGAAGCCAAGCCTATCAGGCTCGATTTTGTTGAAGCTGGAGAGCGGTCAGGATTTCAGTTCACCTCCAGTCTGCCGGTGGGAGACTGTGGTTGTTCATGAGAGGCGTGCAAATATAAAGAAAACAGATATCAACGGATCAGAAAGCTAAGAAGAAATACAAGCCATGAATTGGGAAAAGATGGGGCAAGCAGACAACTTTTAAAAAGACAATGGTTTTTATATTCCAGGTTCTAGAAAGGAGCGATTACGATGCCTAAACGATCTTTCGGATTCATCGGGTTTATTGGCGGCGGCCGCATTACACGCATTTTTCTTCAGGGTTTTAAAAGAAAAGGGCTAGATATAACGGGTATTGCCGTCAGTGACGGTGATCCAAAAATTTTACAAAAGCTTGTGGACTTGTTTCCTGAAATCCGGACTTTTCCCAATGACAATACCGGTCCGGCCTCAAGGGATCTGGTTTTTCTCGCACTCCATCCTCCTGCGATAGCGGATGTACTAAGGGAGATAAAGGACAAACTGCCGCCGACATCTATTTTAGTTTCTCTTGCTCCCAAATGGACGATTGAAGCTTTGTCAAAAGGCCTCGGTGGTTTTAACCGCATTGTCAGGATGATTCCCAACGCCCCTTCCATAATTAACAAGGGATACAATCCCATCGTGTTTTCCGGTAATTTGGCAAAAAAAGAAAAAGAAGCGATAAAAGAATATTTGGATGTTTTAGGCGACTGTCCGGAAGTTGAGGAAGCCAAATTGGAAGCTTACGCTCTGCTGACAGGTGCTGGACCTACCTATTTCTGGCCGCAGTTGGATGAGCTTCGGAATATTGGCCAATCTTTTGGATTAACCGCCCGGGAGACGGAAAAGGCTTTGAGTAATATGTTGAAAGGTTCATTGAAAACGCTGTTCAAAAGCGGTTCAAGTTATGATGACGTGATGAATCTTATCCCCATGAAACCTTTGGGAGAAGGTGAAGAGACGGTTCGGCGGCTTTACAGGGAAAAGCTGCAAGAGCTCTATGGAAAATTGAAAGGTTGATGTTTCATGAAATATCAATTTACTGTCGCAAGAGCCCTGTTTATTGCAGCCATGGCTTTCTTTGTTTTGTATGGCAACAATGCCCAGGGGCAGGAACTGCCTTTCCCTGAGTATGGATCAGGCAAGATACAGGTTCGACTTTACACGGACTACTTCTGCCCGCCTTGTCGAAGAATGGAACCCGCCGTGGAACCGGTTCTGAGGGAGTTGATTAAACGAGGTGTCATCCGTCTGATCTTGGTGGACACCCCATACAGCCGCCACAGTCCTTTGTACGCACGATACTTTCTCTACGCGCTGAAGGATAGAAACGATCTGGAACAAGCCCTCAAGGTCCGGAATGTTCTTTTTGAAACAGCCGGCAACGAAGACGCCGCGACAAAAGAGCGGCTCGAAGAAATCTTGAAAAGCAAGGGGATTTCCTATCGACCCTTTGGTGTAAAACCGGTTTTTGACCGATTCAACATTCTCATCAAGGATGATCATATCGATGCGACCCCAACCTGTGTCATCATAAAAAACGGCAGAAAGGAAGCCTTTACCGGAAGGGAAAACATAGTAAACGCACTGAAACGGCTAAGATGAAACAGGGATAACTTTATGAGAAGACCGCCAGCTTTTTCTACGAAAAGATATTTCGGAAGCCAAGGCAACTGTTAAAGGAGATTGAAAGAATGATATCAATCAAAAAAACAGCAATAACCGTTTTACTATTTGTAATTTTTTTCATGTCGGCATGCACTTCGGAAGCCGGCAACGATAAAACGGTTAAGAATGTTCCCGTCAAGGGCATTGTGACCATGGTGGATCTGGGAGCGACCCGGTGCATCCCCTGCAAGATGATGGCGCCCATCCTGAAAAAAATGGAGAAACAGTACGCAGGGAAAGCGGCCATTGTTTTTTTGGATGTATGGGTTGATCCCAAGCCCGCTGAATATTTTCGTATTCGGGCCATTCCCACCCAGATATTTTTCGATAAAAAAGGTCAAGAGGTATATCGCCATGAAGGCTTTATGAGCGAGGAACAAATCGTGGCCACATTGGAGAAACTGGGCGTTAAATAAAGGGAGGCAGATTCCATGGAGATGTTCTTTCTGACGGTCAACAAATGGCTTACTGCTTCATTTCTGCTGGCTTCGGCGGCAAGTTTTCTCTGGGGAATGATCAGTGTCCTGTTCAGTCCCTGTCATCTCGCCTCGATTCCCCTGATGATCGCCTATGTGGCCGGCCAGCGCGAAACTCTCGCTCCCCGTCAGGCTGGTTTCTATGCTGTTCTGTTCACCTGTGGCCTTTTTCTTTCCATCGCCGCCGTAGGGAGCATCTGTGCGGTCCTGGGGCGGATGCTGGGAGATGTCGGACCTTACTGGCAGATTGTTGTCGGGATTGTCCTGATCTGGGTGGCGCTGGGCATGTTCGGAGTCCAGGCCTGTTCCGTCTCCGGCGGTGGCCTGTTACAGCGTATGAACCTCAGGGGACGAAGCGGTGCTTTTTTTCTGGGGCTTGCCTATGGATTGCTTTCCGGCTCCTGTACCTTCGGCTTCATTGCACCGATTCTCGCCGTTATTACCATCCAGAAGCAGATCATCATGGGATTTACATTGATCGGCTTATTTGCCATTGGTCACTGTCTTCCGATTGTCGTTGCCGGCTCATCCACTGCCCTGGTCGGACGATTGCTGGAAAACTCCGCCTGGAATGCAACAAGCGGCTGGTTC
This sequence comes from Syntrophus sp. PtaB.Bin001, assembly GCA_002067815.1. Lineage (GTDB taxonomy): Bacteria > Desulfobacterota > Syntrophia > Syntrophales > Syntrophaceae > Syntrophus. Next base: position 7,083 of record MVQR01000099.1, read on the forward strand.
CGGAAGGGCGCCGGGGTTGTCATCATCCTTTTGGGACTCTATTTTATCGGAAACCCCCTATTGCAGGTGTTTTCGTGATGTAGAAACTCATTGATAGCAGCGGAGGTAAATCATAGTGCACTATGAAGCAGTGGTGACCGGTCTCCTTCCGAACGGCAAGGCAGAGGTCTTGATCCAACCGGACAAGCCCGGAATTCCCAATGCGCCTGCCATTTCCGCACGGGTATGTCACTGTGCATCCAACAGTTCAATGGTTCGGATTGAAGCGTTAAACAGGGCAGAAGCCGAGGTCGGCGACTGGGTATCCGTTTCCCATAAAACCGCTGACATCATGAAAAACGTATGCTCCCTGATCGGGACTCCTCTGGCAGGATTGATTGCCGGAGTAGCGTTGGGAAACTTGTGGGGCGGCACTGCACT
>MVQR01000100.1 GCA_002067815.1 Syntrophus sp. PtaB.Bin001
GGAGTCAGGGTAAAGCTGAAGGCCAACTCCGAGAAGGTTTGAAAATTCATAGTGGAAACCGTAATCAACTGCATGAAGGAAGCCGGAATCAGGCCGGCCACTCCGCCGAGCAGTCCCAGGATAAGAGACTCCATTAGGAAGGCCAGCAGAATATTGCGTCGCTGAAACCCCAGTGCCCGCAGCGTGCCGATTTCTCCCGTCCGGTTGGCTACGGCCGCGTACATCGTGATCATGGCGCCGACTATTGCGCCCAGGGAAAAGATGAGAGTCAGAGTCAGGCCGACGATGCGGAGAAATTTGGCCATCAATTCCGACTGCTCGGCGTAGTATTTTGTTTCTCTCTTAACCTCGACGGTAAGACGGGGATCTTTTTCCAGCCTTGCCTTGACCGGTTTGAAGTCTCCTGAATCGCGCAGACGGAAGATAACGGAAGAATAAGCAGGGCGGCGGAAAGCCGACATGAGCTGATCCGCATCTCCCCAGATTTCCGAGCTGTATCCCCGGTTTCCTGCGTCAAAGACTCCGACGATACGCCAATTCCTCATTCCGCAGCACAGGGTTTCATTCAGACCTGCTCCCTGAAAACGGCGGGCGATGCTGATACCGGCCATCATCTCCAACGATCCCGGTCTTGGCAGGCGGCCGGCCACCAGTTTTACCTGAGGCCGAAGAGATAGTGATGAAGAGCCGATCCCGCGGAGGACGACATTCCCCGGGCTCCCGCCTACCCGCTTTGGCAGTGTCACCAGAACAACAAGTTCCTTGGCCAGCGAGGGTTGGCCATCAAGACCGGGAGCTATTTCCGGCTGTGTTTCGACAATTGCCGCCTGATTGCGGTCTACGCCGCTCTGGACTTCAGAGACCGATCCTTTCCGGATCACCACGGCATTATCAAAAGATCCGGTTTCGACCAGCGTTTTCTGCAAACCTTCCGCCAGCATGAGGACGGCGGCAAAGACGAAAACCACGAGGGCCATACCGCCGATGGTAAGTCCCGTGGTCAGTCTTCTCGTCCAGAGATTCCTCAGGGTGTAACTGAGAGGGAGGGCCATTATCCGATTCTCCTGAGTCCTTCGGCGATGCGGATTCCAATTGCCCGCTGGAGGGGGATCATGGCGGCCACGACGCCTACCAGGACCGCGGCCGCTAAGCTTTGATAAATCGTCCGGATATCGACGTTGAAAATCGGGAAATAGGTCCCGAGTTTCCCCTTGATCAGCGCCGCGGCGGGATAGGTCATACCTATGCCCAGGGCGCATCCCAGCAGGGTGATGACCAGCGATTCCCCCAGGATCAGAACGGCGAGGTGCCTGCCGCCGAATCCCAGGGTCTTCAGCACGGCGTACTCTCCGAAGCGTTCCCTGGTCGTCATGGCCATAGTGTTGGCTACGATAGCCATTATGATGAAAATAACGACAAAAGACACGATCTGAATGGCCGTGACTATCGCTCCCGTCATGGCGATAAAGCCCAGCTGAAAAGCTTTTTCCGTTTCCGTAAGGGTTTCCGCCATGGAATTCTTGAACATCCGGTCGATGGCTGCCGCCACCTCCCCGGCCACATCGGGGTGCGCAACGCCGACCATATAAAAGCCCACCGCATCGGCGCGGGCCGGAGCTGTTTTTTTCAGGGTTTCGTTAAGATAATCCCAGTGAAAGACGAACTGGCTTTCGTCGACATTTTCATCCCGGCCCCGATAGATCCCCCGCAACACAAAATCCCAGTTTCCCGGAAAAATAGTTCCCTTCAACGTCACGGTGTCTCCCAGCCGCCAGCGGTATTTTTCCGCAAGCTTACGGCCGGCGAGAAATCCTTTACGATCCCTAAGAAAGGCCGCCTTTTCGGCAGGCAAAAGGGTGTATTCGGGATAAAGACTCAGATAAGTTTCCGGATCAACGGCATAGTTGGCGAAAAAATTTTTTTCGTCGATGTATATCCCGCCGAACCAGTTGCCCCAGGAAACGGTCTTCACGCCGCTTACCTGCCGGATTTTTTCCTTGTAGGAAAAAGGGAGGGGAAAGATCAGGGAGATGGCGTTGCGGGTAACGAGGCGGGTGGCCGAAGAGGCTTCGACTCCGGCGTACCAGGCGCCGATCAGCGTCCTCAGCAGCCCGAAGGCCAGGATGGCGATGGTTACCCCGAGGATGGTAAGCCCGCTGCGCAGTCGGTTGCGGAAGGCATTTCTAAAGAGGAGCCGAAAGAGCATCATCAATCAGGGATCCTTTCTCCAGATGCTTGATGATCCGCGCCTTTTCCGCCGCACGGGGGTCATGCGTCACCATGATTATGGTTTTGCCGGACTCTTCATTAAGGCGTTCCATGAGGCTGAGGATTTCCGTTGCGGAGACCCGGTCCAGATCTCCCGTGGGTTCATCGGCAACGAGAATCGCCGGGTCGGTAATCACTGCCCGGGCGATGGCAACCCGCTGCTGCTCACCCCCCGAAAGCTGGCCGGGAAAATGGTTGCTGCGGTCGGACAGATTCACGACCCGCAAGGCCATTTCCACATGTTCCCGCATCTCTTTCCGGGAAAGGGCCGTCAGATGGAGGGGCAGTTCCACGTTTTCATAGGCGGTCAACACCGGGATCAGATTATAGAACTGAAAGATGAATCCTACGTGGGTGGCCCGCCAGGAAGCCAGTTCAGTTTCCGACAGGGTTGTGATGTCCAAACCATCCACGAGAATTGTGCCGCTGTCCACGGTATCGATGCCGGCAAGAAGGTTGAGCAGGGTGCTCTTTCCCGATCCCGAAGGTCCCATGAGGGCCAGAAATTCACCTCTGGCAATGTCTAGGGTGATGTCTTCCAGGACGGGAACCGGACGGTTACCCCGCCAGTAAGACTTGCTGACGTGATTTATGGAAACAATGGGCCTTACAGGGCCGTTGTCGGTATTTTTGACGGAAGTATTCACTTTTCGTTGATCGAAATTCGTGAGCCGTTTCGCAGACGGGTTGGGGGTTTTACAACGACCCGATCTCCTGCCTGGAGACCGGAAATCACTTCCACGAGATCGCCGAAAGTATCGCCTTTATCCACCGCAATTTCCCGGACGTGGTCGTCGGCTATTTTAAAGGCGACGATGCGCCCGTCCCGCTTTACCAGAGCGGAAGCGTTAACGGCGGTGCGCAGCCGCTGTTCTTCCGGTCCGGGCGGACGGGAAAGGAAGGCAACCTTGGCGCTCATTTCAGGCAAGACTCGGGGATCCTTATCCAGAAAGCGGACTTTTACCATGATGGTTGCCTTGGTCCTGTCTGCAGTAGGGACAATTGTATGGACGATTCCGCGAAAGCGGACATCTGGAAACGCGTCCAACTGGATTTCGCAGGGTTGGCCGATCTTTACGAGGGCAAGATTGGATTCGGAAACATCGACTTCCACTTGCAGTGAATTAAGATCTGCTATTGTTACGACGGCTGCCTTGGCGTTGGCAGCCGCACCCACGGGGGTGACTATATCGCCGATATCGGCATTTTTCGTCAGAACGACGGCATCAAAGGGGGCGCGAATCAGTGCATAATCCAGGGCTGTCTGAGCGCCGTTCAGGGCGGCTTCCCCCGCTTTTTCAGTTGCCTTGGCGGCAGCAACCGCTGCTTTGGCACGCAGATAGCGGGCCTCGACCGCATCGAATTCAGAACGGGAAATGACATCCCTTTTCAACAATTGCTTTTTCCTCTGATAATCGAGGTTTGCATTCTGCCAGTCTGCCTCCGTTTGTGCCGTGTTGGCCTGCATGGACTTTAGATTGGCGGCGGCCTGGTCGCGCGCAGCCCGGGCATCTTCATCTTCCAGCCGGGCAATGACTTCACCGGCCCTGACCCGGCTTCCCTCTTCCACTGACAAGGCTATAAGGCGCCCCGTGATCTTGGAGGCTACTGCGGCTTTGCGCTGAGCCACGACATAGCCGCTTGCATTCAAAAGAGAAAAGGTCTGGGAAGGATAGATCCGGGAAACACTGGCGGTATCCACGACTACGGCCGGAACAAGTCGGCCGGTTATGTAAAGCAGAAAAAAGATAAGAACCAGCAGGACTCCGGCAACCCAGTAAAACGGACGCAACCGTCTTCCTTTTCGCACTGCCCGGTCCGATTTATCGATAGTCAACCGGGAAAGATCTTCTTTGGTCATGATGGATGCTCCTGGGTTTGCCTGACGGATAACATTTTAATCGTCCAAGACGGCCGTAGCTTACGGAGCTTATCGGAAAGCTTGCGAACAATGCTGGAAGGCGATTTTTTAATCTTTTTTGAGCTTTTTTCAAATTCCCTCAGGAGACGCTTCTGGACGGCGCTGAGTTTCCGGGGAATAGTTACGCGAATTTGGACGAGTTGATCGCCCCGGCCTTCCCCGCCCAGGATCGGCATCCCTTTGCCGGGAAGTATGAGGACATCTCCATATTGCGTTCCCGGCGGAATTTTCAAGGTTGTTTCACCCCAGAGCGTCGGGACCTCGATCGTTGTGCCCAGAGCCGCCTGAGTCATGCCGATCGGGACCTGACAGGAAATGTCGTTACCGTTCCGTTCGAAAAAAGGATGGCTTTCGACGGCAACTCTTACGTAAAGATTGCCGGGAGGTCCGCCCCGACGGCTGGGCTGGCCTTGGCCTGCAAGAAAGAGTTGCGATCCGCTTCGGACACCCGGCGGAATTTTCAGCGAAATTGTGGTGGAAACTTGAACTTCTCCGGTTCCCCGGCAATCCTCGCAGGGAGATTCCAGCTGTTTCCCCTGTCCCTGGCAGGCTGAACAGGTGACGATGAACTGGAACAGGTGGCCGCCCCGGGAGAGCGTTCCGCTGCCGTTGCAGAGGGAACATGTAATCCAGCCTGTTCCCGGTTTTGCGCCTGAACCATTGCAGGTCGGGCATATTTTCATCCGGGGGATTTCCAAAGACGCTTCTTTTCCCATTGCGGCTTCCTCGAGGGTGACGTTCAGGGATATGATAATATCTTCCCCGGTTTCTTCCCTGTCAGGCTCTCTCTTTCTTCCAAAGGGAAAATTAAAGAATTCGTCAAATATCCCCCCGAAGGCCTGGAAAATATCCTCAGGCCCGGCAAAACCGCGATAGCCGCTGCGTTGGAGGCCTTCGTGACCGAATCGGTCATAAATGCGCCTCTTGTCATCATTGCTCAACACTTCATAGGCTTCAGCGGCTTCGCGAAATTTATCCGCCGCGTCTTTGTCTCCGGGGTTGCGGTCGGGATGATATTTCAGGGCGAGTTTTCGATAGGCCCTTTTTATATCATCGGGTGAAGCATCCCTGCTGACTTCCAGTATCTCGTAATAATCGCGCACGGGTATTTCCTCCGCGGCTGAAAGTCGGTGCTTATTGCCTGAGATATTTTTGAACGATATCGTTTTTTTTCTTGATGCGCAATGACTTATACCGGGTTATCTTGTATAAAAGGTAACAACAAGTAATAAGAAAAAAACACTACCTATCGTTGCGACAGGAAGGGTTTTGTGGGGTAATGAGGTATCTGTAGTTTTAATAATCCATGTCGCCCATGTCGGGAGGCATTCCACCCGGCAGACCGGCGCCCTTTTTCTTGGGTGCTTCTGCTATCATGGCCTCTGTAGTCAAAAGGAGGGATGCCACGGATGCCGCATTCTGGATGGCGAAGCGGACAACCTTGGTGGGATCGATGATTCCCGCTTCCATCATGTCCGTGTATTCCCCGACATCGGCGTTGAAACCGTAATTGCCGGTCTGGCCTTTGACCTTTTCTACGACGATGGATCCTTCAAAACCAGCATTGGCGGCGATCTGGCGCATCGGTTCTTCAATGGCCCGTTTGACGATGTTCAGGCCGGGCCGTTCGTCATCGGGAAGCTCCACTCCTTCAAGAGCGGGGAGAGTTCTCAGCAGTGCAACCCCGCCGCCGGGGACGATGCCTTCTTCCACCGCCGCCCGGGTTGCATGGAGGGCATCTTCCACGCGCGCCTTCTTTTCTTTCATTTCAATTTCCGTAGCGGCTCCGACCTTGATAACGGCGACGCCGCCCACCAGTTTAGCCAGTCGTTCCTGAAGCTTCTCTCGATCATAATCGGATGTAGTTTCCTCAATCTGAGCGCGGATCTGTTTGACCCGTCCCTCGATATTTGCCTGACTGCCCGCTCCGTCTACAATCGTAGTGTTGTCCTTGTCGATATGCAGCCGTTTGCATGTCCCCAGATCGTTCAGAGTAATGCTTTCCAGTTTTACGCCCAGTTCTTCGGAAACGACCCGGCCGCCGGTAAGAATGGCGATATCTTCCAGCATCGCTTTTCTCCGGTCGCCGAATCCCGGTGCCTTGACGGCGGCGCACTTGAGGGTGCCCCTGATTTTGTTGACCACAAGCGTAGCCAGTGCTTCCCCCTCGATATCTTCGGATACGATGAGCAGGGGCTTCCCGGAACGGGCGATCTGTTCCAGGATGGGAACCAGGTCCTGCATCACACTGATTTTCTTGTCATAAAGTAAGATGTAAGGATCATCCAGGACAACTTCCATCTTTTCGGGGTCCGTTACGAAATAAGGAGAAAGATAACCGCGGTCGAACTGCATGCCTTCCACTATTTCCAGTGTAGTATCCATGCTTTTGGCTTCTTCGACCGTAATCACTCCTTCCTTGCCGACCTTTTCCATGGCTTCGGAGATGATTTCCCCGATGGTGTTGTCATTGTTTGCGGAAATCGTTCCGACCTGGGTAATCTCCTTTTTGTCCCGGATGTCTTTGGAGATCTTTTTTAGCTCGCCGACAACGATTTCCACGCTCTTGTCCACGCCGCGCTTGAGCGACATGGGGTTCATGCCGGCTGCGGCAAGCTTGGATCCTTCGCGGTAGATCGCCTGGGCTAAAAGCGTGGCTGTCGTTGTTCCGTCGCCCGCCATGTCCGAGGTCTTGGAAGCGACTTCCCTGACCATCTGGGCGCCCATATTCTCGAATTTATCTTCCAATTCGATTTCCTTGGCTACCGTGACTCCGTCCTTCGTAATGGTCGGTCCTCCCCACGTTTTTTCAATAACCACGTTGCGGCCCCGGGGACCAAGGGTGACCTTGACGGCGTTGGCCAGGGTATCGACGCCTCTCATGACCTTCTCACGGGCAACCATGTCATATTTGATTTCTTTTGCAGCCATCTTATTATCCTCCCTTACGATTCGATAATACCCAGGATGTCGTCTTCCCGCATAATCAGGTGTTCAACTCCGTCAATCTTGATTTCCGTGCCCGCGTAACGGCCGAAGAGAATCCGGTCGCCTTCTTTGACATTTAGGGGTCTCCGGTTACCTTCATCGTCACGCTTGCCTGGCCCTACGGCAATGACCTTGCCTTCCTGTGGTTTTTCCTTTGCCGTGTCGGGGATGATAATGCCTCCCGCTGTCTTTTCCGTTTCCTCGATCCGTAAAACCAAAACTCGATCATGTAATGGCGAGATCTTCATTTCCTTTCCTCCTTACATAATTTATCATCTATGGATAAGCATGCTAGCCATGCCTGAT
>MVQR01000101.1 GCA_002067815.1 Syntrophus sp. PtaB.Bin001
TGATCAGCCAGATCGAGCTGAACAGGAGTATATAAAAAGCGGCAATCTGCCATAGGAAAGGGGTGCATACATAAAATGCGGCGCCGGGTAGACCGGCGAAGAAGTTTACCAAATATAGAGATAATTTGACCAGCCAGGCGGAACATTGAATCAGAATTCCGGCCAGAACATTCGACAGCGGGCTTACAGCGATGACCATCATGCTGAGCGGCAGTGCCATCAGCCCCAGTATGGGTACAAGAACTATATTGGCGGGGAGCACGATCAGGGAAATGCGGTTGAAGTAGAAGGCCAGTATCGGCAATGTTCCCAGCGTGGCACTGACTGTCGTGACAAGAAAAAGGAGAGAATTTCTTTTGATTTTATTGATCCAAATAGCCCGGCGCGTGGATTCTAAAGGAATATCTTGGTGTTTAGGGATGCCGCCGAGCAGCGGATTGATAAGGAGAATTGCAGCAACAGCGGCAAAAGAGAGTTGAAAAGAGATGTCGAACAGGGCATCGGGTGAAATCATCAGGATCAGAACCGCCGCGGCTGCTAGGGTATTTAGCATGTCCTGTCGGCGGTCCAGTATTATGGCGATCATGAAGATCATGGCCATGATTGTCGCCCGGAGAACGGACATCCCGGCTCCGGCAATGAAGGTGTAAAGAATGACCGGCGGAAATGCTGACACAAGAGACAGCTTGATGACGTTGAATCGCAGCATCACATATTCCGATCGCTTAAAAATCCACCTCATAATGAGAATCGTCCACAAGGCGACAAGGCCGACATTGAAACCGGAAACGGCAAGAATGTGCGACGTTCCCGTCATGTTGAACTTTTCGAGAACCGACGGCGGGATTTCTTTCGAGTTGCCCAGGATCATGGCCTGAAGAACCGTCTGTTCCGGAAAGGGGGCGTTTCTGTTGATAAGTTCACGGATCCTGTTTCTAAATTCTTCGATCTTCGTTATTAAACAATTTCCCAGTCTTTCCCGAAGGACAATCAATCGGGATTTGTCGTTAACAAATCCCAAATAGGAAATATCTTCGAAACGAAGACGTTTTTCATAGTCAAATCCGCCGGGATTGTTGAAATTCCTCGGTTTTCGCAGATGCGTTTCGCACCGGATGAAGTCACCGTATTTGAGTAACGAACGCCACTTTGTCGTCAACCGGACGCGTACCGGAAACGGCTTATAGGTATAACTTTCGCTTTCAAAAATCCGGGTTGCCTGCAAAACAAATTGTGTGTTTTCCGGTGAGTATTGAGGGCTTTCGCAAATCATTCCTTCCAGGAGAATTGTTTTGTGATCTTCAGTATGGGGAAGGGCAACGGGCGGAGAAAAGGGGTGGCTAAGCAAAATGATGTTCAGGCTTCCCTGCAGGAACAATATTGCCATTACACTCATAATAATTAAAAGCGGTTTTCTTAAAAACAATCCCAGAAGAAGAAGGAAAAGCAGGGCAGACAGGCAAATCATCAGGTCTGAAACTGGAAAAGGAAGATAACTACCGAAGATGATGCCGGTTATGACGGCGGTCAGAAAGAAAAGGAAAGGCCTTTGCATGTGTAAGAGTAAGCCGTTTTGGTTTTAAATTTGTATATCAGGATATCGACATCTTTACCCGAGAAGATATTCCATAAAATAAAGACAAGAACGAAATATAAATTTTTTACGACTAATAACCGTCATTACATGATGTCTACTAATAAATCTGCCTTGCAGACGGAAAAATCGCTACGAAGATTGCGTTGGCTGATCATATCCCGGGTGGCAATAACCACTTTTCTTCTGGGAATCTACATTTTCATTGATCTCAAGCAAACTTCCGTCCACTCGGGAATCGGATTTCCATCTTTTTACAGCCTTATCCTGATCACTTATATCATTTCTTTTATTTTTATTATCTTACTTAAATTCATTAAAACCTGTCAGATTAATGCTTACATTCAAATGGTCTGCGATGTCGCGCTGATCACTCTTCTGGTTCATATTACCGGCGGTGTAAACAGTGTCTATTCCGTTCTTTATCCCATGGTAATAATTTACACGGTTCTTTTTGCGGAAAGAAAAGGCGGCTTGATAGTGGCTACTGCTTGCAGTCTCTCCTACGGCCTGCTTTTGAATCTGGAATTTTTTGGAATCTGTAACTTCCCATATCCGTTGTTTCTCCCGCCGATACCGGAGGATGCGGGCTACGTTTATTCGAGAATATCCATTCACGCGCTTTCATTTTTCATCGTGGCTTATCTGGCCAGTTTCGTTATTGAGCAGGAAAAGGCGGCCAGAGCTCTTCTTGCCGAAAAGGAGAGCGCCTTTGACCGTCTTGATCTGCTGCACCGAAGCATTATCGAGTCGATTGACACCGGCATCCTGACTGTGGATCTTGACGGCCGGATTACGTCCTTCAACCGGGCGGCGGTAGTCATCACAGGCCTGGCAGCCGATGACGTCCTGAACAGGGATATCTTGTCAGTGTTTCCTGATTTCAACTCCATCCTGGAGCGTTTTTCCGGAGGACCAGCCGGAAAGGGCCCGGAGAGGCGGATGGAAATGACGATCAAAAAAGGAGAAGGTGAGAATCTGATTCTTGGCTGCTCCCTGTCGCAGCTCAGAGGAAATAATGGTGAACGTCTCGGAAATATTTTGATTTTTCAGGATTTGACGGCCATCAAGAAGATCGAAACGGCTTATGAAAAAAGCAGACGGCTGGCTTTCATCGGAGAAATGGCAGCGGGGTTGGCTCATGAAATAAGGAATCCACTGGCCGCTATCGGCGGTTCGATTCAAATTTTGAAAAAAGACTTAAAACTTGACCCGACTGATGAGCGGCTCATGAAAATCGTGCTCAGGGGAAAAGAACAACTGGAAAGTTTCATGAAGGATTTTCTCATGCTCGCCAAACCTGCCGCGGGAGACAGAGAATGGATGGACCTGAATGAGTTGATAGATGAAATCCTTGAATCACTTGTCTATGTCCCGGATTGGACAGGTGATGTGGCAATTAATAAAAAAATGCCTGAACCTGCCATGATTTATGCAAACAAAGCGGAAATGCAGCATGTAGTATGGAACTTGGTAATCAACGCTCTACAGGCCATGCCCAGAGGGGGCCGTTTGAATGTCGAAACGGTTTTAACTGTCGACGGTTGTCAGCAGGGTTCTGTCCTGTTGCTCGTTGAGGACAGCGGAGAGGGTATTGCCAAGGAAGATATAGGCAGAATGTTCGAGCCTTTTTACACGACTAAGGAAAAAGGAACGGGGCTGGGAATGGCGGTAGTCGGAAGGATTATTGAGAATTATTCGGGAACGATTTCCGTTGACAGTGAAAAGGAAAAAGGGACGGCAATCCGTGTCTGCCTCCCAAGAAATAAAGAAGCGCCGGAATCGCTGATGCCGGCGCCCGATCCGTCTTGATTTATCTTTTGTCAAGCTTATGAATAAAAATAACCAGGCACTTGGAAAATTCCCTAAGGAGGAAGGGATGGCAACAATCCTTGTCGTTGATGATGATAAAGGGATGAGAGAATTTCTCGACATCATGCTTACCCGGGAAGGTTACGATGTCACTTGCTCCCCGAATGCCACGGATGCTTTAAACCGTTGCAAAAAGCATTGTTATGATTTGATTATTACCGACTTGAGAATGCCCAAGATTGACGGGCTGGATTTCCTCTCCATGGTGAAAGATATATCTCCGGAATCACTGGTGATATTGATTACGGCCTATGCATCGGGGGAAACAGCTATAAGGGCGATGAAAGAAGGAGCATATGATTACATAGAAAAGGATTTCAATATTGAAGAATTTACGGCGACGGTGCGAAACGCCCTCGAGTCCAACGGTAGAATGCGTGATGATGCCAGATTTATCAAGGATATCGAAAATTCAGTCTGTTTTGGAGAGATCATCGGTAAAAGCAAAGCGATGCTCAAAGTTTATTCTCTGGTAAAAAAAGTGGCCGATACGACGGCCAATGTTCTGATCCTGGGCGAAAGCGGAACGGGGAAAGAACTGGTGGCCAAGGCTATTCACAAGAACAGTCCGAGAAAAGAAAAGCCATTTGTTACAATTAATTGCGGGGGGATACCGGAAAATCTTCTGGAAAGCGAACTGTTCGGATACCTGAAAGGATCTTTTACCGGGGCACATGCCGATAAACCCGGCCTTTTTGAAATCGCCAAAGGGGGAACGATTTTTCTCGACGAAGTGGGGGAGCTGCCCCCCGTTCTTCAGGTGAAGCTTTTAAGAGTCGTTCAGGAAAAAACCTTTCTGCGAATCGGAGGGACGGAAAACATCCGAGTGGATGTGAGGATTATCTCCGCCACGAACCGCAATCTGGAGGAGATGATAAAAAAAGGCGAGTTCCGTGAGGATCTTTATTACCGTTTGAATGTAATCCCAGTTCACATTCCGCCTCTGAGGGAGAGGAACGAGGATATTCCCGTTCTTACGAAATATTTCATTGAAAAGTACTCCCGCGAATTTGGGAAAGGCATCAAGAACATATCGAACTATGCTATGGAACTTCTGATGGATTACCAGTTTCCCGGGAATGTGAGGGAACTGGAAAATATAATCGAAAGGAGCGTGGCGCTCGAAAATTCAAGTATCGTTCTTCCCGAAAATCTGCTCTTTTCCAGAAAGGATTCGGCGGCGCAAAATGATTCCTTTAAAATGGGAAATATCCCCGATCAAGGCTTGAATCTGAACGATGAGCTGGCAAGGTTTGAACGAGCCTTAATCGAGAAGACTCTGGAAAAATCAAAAGGATCGAAAACAAAGGCCGCGGAATTGCTGATGATAAGCTTCGATTCACTTCGTTATCGACTTGAGAAGCTCGGGATAGGGTAATCCGAATTTCGAGAGTCGAGTTCCATCGTCTTGCCGAGAAATCTTCCTGCCTAATTGCCGCTGATTGCGATGTCCTTCATTTTCAGCTGGATATCCGAGGCGCCGTTCCAGTAGTTGATCTGCGGCGTAAAGGCAATATCAAGAAATGAATCGGTGAGCTCATTAATGAAATGGCCCTGGCTGAACCAAATTGAATTGCGGTATACTCCAGCTTCACTGACACGCATTCGAAGGTGATTTTTCCCTACTACAACAGGTGAGAAGGCGTTGACGTTTCTGACGCAAAGGACCGGTTCCGGATTTTTGCTTCCGAATGGCGCCAGCAACTCCATCTGGGTCAACAGTTCATGAGTTATGTCATTTAAGTGACATTGAGCATCAATAACTGTTGCTGAAATGAAATCCGATTGCAGAACGTTTTCCCGTACGATCGCATCCAGTAAATCTGCAAATTGTTCAATATCTTCTTCCATAATTGAAATGCCCGCAGCGTAACGGTGACCACCATAGGATATCAAATAATCTTCACATTCCTTCAATCCCTGAAAGATGTTGAAATTTGCTATGCTTCTTCCGGATCCTTTGCCGATGCCGTCTTTTAAACTTATCAAAATCGCCGGACGATCATAGCGATCGGCAATTTTCGAGGCGACAATGCCGATTACTCCCGGATGCCATTTTTCCGAAGCCATGACAAAGGCGGTCCTGTCTTGTTCAGCAATAGTTTCTTCAATTTTTTCAACAATTTCTTCCAAGATGCTCTTTTCCAGGGACCGTCGCTTGCGATTATAATTTTCGAGTTTTAGTGCGAGCTCTCTTGTCACGTCGATCTGGTCGGATAAAAGTAATTCCACTGCATCATTTGGCAACCCAACCCTGCCGGCGGCATTTATTCTGGGAATGAGGGAAAAGGAAGCCTTTTCGGAATCGACAGCCTGGCTTTCCAAACCGCTTATTTCTTTCAACGCTCGGATTCCGGCCCTTTTTCCTTCTGTAAGCAATTCAAGGCCGACCCTGGTAAAAATTCTGTTTTCGCCTATCATCGGACAGATGTCTCCGATTGTTCCCAGGGCCACGAGATCGAGATACTCCTTCAAGTTGGGATAAGGCTTGTTGTGCCAGAAACCTTCTCTCCTGAGATTTCCCCTAAGAGCGATCAGAAAGTTGAACACGATGCCGACGGCGGCAAGGTTCTTCATCGGGAACGAACAGTCGGGTCTTTTGGGATTGATCGCCGCCACCGCTTTAGGAAGCGAACCTGAGACCTCGTGGTGATCAAGGATTATGGTATCCAGGCCGAGGGATCTGGCGTATAAGACTTCGTCACAATCGGAAATGCCACAGTCAACGGTGATAATCAAGTTGGTGCCGTTGTTTTTGATCTTGTCGATTGCTTTCCGATTCAGGCCATATCCTTCTTCGATCCGGTCAGGGATATAGTAAAAGGCATCGGCGCGAATCTCCCTGAGGAATTTGACGAGCACCGCAACCGAAGTAATCCCGTCGGCATCGTAATCACCGTAAACGACAATTTTTTCACCGTTGTAAACGGCCTGGATCAGCCTGTTGACACCCGGAAGCATGTCTTTCATGAGAAAGGGATTATGCAGATCGTGCAGGGATGGATAAAGATATTTGCGCGCTTCACCAGGTGTCCTTATGTCACGGCTTGCCAATATCGAAGAGATGATCCAGTGAATTCCCAATTCCTTGACGAGAAGAAACTGCGCCTCTTTATTGACGTCCGGGATAATCCAGTTCGTTGTCGGTAAACAATTTCTAATCATGATCGGCTAAACTGTGAAGGTTAAGGAAAATTAGGGAAGACAAAAATAAAAATCCGTAAGACTATAGCCGTGATTTTTCTCATGTCAAGAAAAAGAAAACATCACGGTGATTTCCTCTTCCTGAGATAAGTTGCGTAAGTTTATCCTTAAGGATGTAACAATCGGGGCAAAAGTTGATGACTGAATAATTTCCGAATGGAACGATAATTGAACACTTTTGGACCATGCCGTGCCGATGAACTGTTGACATCATCGCAAAATGGTGTATGAAAAGCAGGATAATATAATGACTGGAATATCATGACAACTCAACGTTGAACCGTCTTGATAATCCGGATTTTGAAAGAAAAGGTAATAAACCATGTTTGCTGCCGTTCTGAAAAAGATTGTAGGTACGAAAAACGACAGAGAGATCAAGAAACTCTCCGCAATTCAAAGCGAAATAAACGCCTTGGAAAAATCCATCTCATCATTAACCGATGCGGAACTCCAGGCGAAAACACCATATTTTAGAGAGAAATTGAACAATGGAGCCAGTCTGGACGATATCCTTCCCGAAGCTTTTGCTGTGGTTCGCGAAGTTGCACGGAGGACCGTGAAGATGCGCCCCTTTGATGTTCAGGTTATCGGCGGAATGGTTCTGCATGAAGGTAAAATTGCGGAGATGAAGACCGGTGAAGGGAAGACCCTTGCCGCAACGATGCCGATGTATCTCAATGCCCTGGAAGGGAAAGGCGCGCACCTGGTCACTGTAAACGATTATCTCGCAAGACGTGACGCCGAATGGATGGGCCCGATTTATAATTTCCTGGGATTGTCCGTAGGCGTGATCGTGCACGGCATGGACGA
>MVQR01000102.1 GCA_002067815.1 Syntrophus sp. PtaB.Bin001
GGAACGGGCGACGGCCCTGACCCGCCAGTTGCTGGCCTTCAGCCGGCGGCAGGTGCTGAAACTCGTCCCCCTGGATATGAACTCCACCATCGAAGATCTGCTAAAGATGCTTCGCCGCCTGATCGGCGAGAACATCGAGTTGAATTTCCTGCCTGATCTTGGGTTATGGAAGGTAAACGCCGATCGGGGCCAGATGGAGCAGGTGATAGTCAACCTCTGCGTCAACGCCAGGGACGCCATGTCGGATGGAGGGCTCCTCTCCATTACTACTCACAATGTTCAACTCGACGAGGAATACTGCTCTCAGAACGATTGGGCAAGACCGGGCAGATACGTGCGGCTGGACATTACTGATTCGGGCTGCGGCATGGATCCGGAAACGAGGGCCAAGATCTTCGAGCCTTTTTTCACTACGAAGGAGCAGGGACGAGGCACCGGCCTAGGGTTGGCCACTGTCTACGGCATCGTCCGGCAGCATGAAGGGATGATTCATGTCTACAGTGAAGTCGGAAAAGGTTCTCGATTCAGCATCTACCTGCCGACCACGGAAAATGCCCGGGAGGAAATTCCGGCGGAAGAGCAGGTGTCGGTTCCCGGGGGACACGAAACCATTCTCCTGGCGGAAGACGACGAGCCCCTTCGCTTTCTCACTACGGAAATGCTCAAACCGGCCGGCTACCGCGTTCTCGTCGCCGTCGATGGTGAGGATGCCCTGCGTCTTTACCGGGATCACGAAAAAGAGATCGACCTGTTGCTGCTGGACGTGGTGATGCCCAAAAAAGGAGGCCGTTGCGTCTATGACGAGATTTGCGCCGTCCGTCCCGACATCCCCTGTCTTTTCATGAGCGGCTACAGCGAAAATGCCGTGCATACCAACTTTATTCTCAATCAGGGATTCAAGCTGATCCAGAAACCGTTCAGAAGCAATGATCTGCTGAAAATGCTGCGGGAAGAACTGGATCGTTTATAACTGGAAAGAAGAACCGGCCAAGGCCCTTTTTAAGCCCTTGGCCTCATTCAAACCTGATCGTTTCTATGCCAGCGTCCCGGCGCAGGAAGACCCCGCCCCGGCCGTGCAGCCGTAACAGTGGTTGCCCGTAACGATCCGGCGTTTGGCAAGTCTGGAAAAGTCAAAGGCCGAGATGTTTTCCGGAGCGCCGTGATTGACGGTCATCCCCAGCATCTGGTTGAAATCGCAATCGTATAATTTCCCATCCCAGGCAACGGAAAGAGTTGTCGCACACATGACGTTTTCAACGGTCGCCGGGTTAAAGGCGTTCACCAGGGCCGTCATGTAATCCTCATAATTATCCGTCTTCACCAGATAGTCCAGATATCGCCCGATGGGCATATCCGTAATGCAGAAAAGCGAGTTGAAGACTATCCCGAATTTTTCCTTGAGAACCTGTCGATAAAGACTTTCCAGATCGCTTTGAGAACCGGGAAGATAGGCTCCACTGGGATTATGAACCAGATTCAGAATCAGCCCGCTGCCCGGTTGTCCGTATCCCCTCTCGTTGAGCTTTCCGATGACCTCGATCAGTTTAAAATAAACGCCTTCCCCCCGCTGTCGGCCGGTCATATTCCGATCCACATGGGGAAATGATACAACTACTTCAGCCGCAATCCGGGCATAGAGATCGAGAAAAGGTGCATACTTCTCTTCCAGCATAATTACACCGTTTGTCCTCACCTGCAAACGCCGCTTCAGAGCGGCGCATTCTTCCAGAAACCAGGGCAAATGGGGATGCATTTCGGGAGCACCGCCGGTAATGTCGACGTTCGGAATTGGATTTTCCCTCAATACCTGCAGGCAGGCTTCCATAACCGTTTGCGACATGAGCTCCTGCCGATTTGGTCCGGCTTCCACATGGCAATGTCGACATTCCAGATTGCACCGGTAGCCAACATTGATCTGAAAAATCTCGATGCCTTTCGCCGTGAGCGGACCGGCAACCCTCTGCTCGAAGGGTGTAAGAGTATTGAGCCAATTCATATCTTACATTTCCTTCTTTTTGATGATCTTCCGCATCTGGGTGGAATGAGCCAGGACAACCCCGGCAACCATGGCCGCCCCTACATGTACGGCTTCCATCATCTCCTCGTGAGAAACTCCCAAAGACAGGCAAACATTGGTATAGGCATCGATGCAATAAGGGCATTTCTGAGTCGTCGCCACCGCCAGCGCGATCAACGCCTTCTCCCGGGCCGACAGGGCGCCTGCCTGCATCGCCTCTCCATAATAATCGAAGTACTTCTTGCCCAACTCCGGCGAATATTCTCCGATATTGGCAAAATCCGCCAGGTCCTTCTGTTCATAATAATCGGCCATACCGAACTCATCCTTTCGATATTTTTTTCCTTTTCATTGTCTGCATCGCATAGACGACTAATCTATTGGCGGCGGCCTCCTCCTTTATGAAATTCCGAAAAACACCGGGGTAAAAGTGCGAGGTACAGCGAAGCTTCATTTGAAGGCGGCTGCCGCCAACTCGATTGGTGCTTTTTAGATGGTGGGATTTGAAGCGAAAAGACCACGAACGTCAAATCAATAATATTTATAGATCATTCGTTTTTATTCCTCTTCGTCATAAGGCACTACTGCCGGTGGGCGTTGCATGGACCTTCCGGCTCGGTTAGATACGCATTTCCAGACGGTTACAATTTTTGGGAAACTCCCGGAGCACCGTTTATTTCCGATGGGCTTATATGTGCTTCATATGAAATGTATAATTTAGCTTCATATCAGCTATTGACATATTGAATGGAAATTTATATACGAGTACACCGATTCGGGAGTCCAGCCACTATTATCTTAGTGTAGTGTTCACTCATAATGAACACGGCGCGTTAAACCGACCGTATTCCGCAGGAGGTTTTCTGCGAAATCAGTGAAACAGAGAAAACTCAGTTCAGGAAATTAAAATGTTAGCCTTGCTATGCGCACAACAAATATGAGTCCTTGCTAGAGAACTTGGATGGTTCTCTACAGCAGGATTTTCCGCTTCTTTCCCACCGCAGACCGAATAGGCCCCGACCTGCCCTGCCGTTGAGAAAGCGGCGGCGTACAGGGAGGAAGCCGTGTTTGGTCGTCCAGATCCAGACCGCATTCTCTCAAAAATTAATCTTCTGAAAATTTGACATTCCCGGATGCTCATTGCGTTTTCGTGCGTCGTTGCATCTGATTTTCCGTACGGGAGTTTCGGCCGACCCACGTTTGGAAGAGCCTGCCACTCTTCACTGAATTGTCCGTTTTCAGAAAGATAATTCCAGTAACCATTACATTGTGCCCCTCCGATCCGTTGGTTCTAAAGAGATTCTCCATGAACGGCGGACAATGGGTGCTATCGGAAACTGCAGCGCCTCCCATGTTTGGAAAGGAGAAAACAATGAAGGAAAATTTTTTTTTGAAAGGAGTGAAGAGTCATGGAGGAACGCAGAAGAGGTTTCCTTAAGATCAACGGCGCCGCCCCGGCAGCCGGCGGCATCGGCCTCAGGTCTGCATCGGTGCAAGCTCGTCTGTGGAAGATTCAAAATGCCAAAATGTACGATCGGATCCGCCCCTGCTGCGCAGCGGGACACCTCGTCGCATCAGTGCGAAGCGGCTAAGTCGTCAAGCGGGGATGGAAGTCCCAAAGAGCATCAACAGCATAGGCGCTCTTTGTACGAGAGCGGAACCGGACAGCTGATGAGCATCAAGGCGTTTTTCAGCTTCGGAACCGCGCCATATAATCAACATCTAAGGAAGGGGCTATAACGAAAATGGAAAAAGAACAAATTGAACAGCTTTGTAAAAGCTTTTCTGACAGTAATTTTGGAGACGTGATGATTGTCGGCGGAGGGATCAGCGGGATACAAGCCGCGCTTGATCTCGGCACGGCCGGTTTCAAGGTCTACTTTGTCGAAAAATCGCCAACGGTCGGCGGCAAGATGGCCCACCTGGACAAGACCTTCCCCACCAACGACTGCTCCATGTGCATTGAATCGCCAAAGTTCGTGGAGTGCAAGCGGCATCCCAATATCGAGATGATCACCTATGCCGAAGTGGAGAACGTGGAAGGTGAATCGGGAAACTTTACGGTAACCGTAGTTAAAAAGCCCAGGTATATTGACGAGAGCAAGTGTACGGGTTGTACAACCTGTGTGGAGTACTGCCCCATCGTGTATCCGGATAAATTCAACCAGGAGATCTCGAAGAACAAGGCCGTCCATATCTACTTTGCTCAGGCCATTCCTCTGGTCCCCTATATCGATGAAAGTTGCCTTTATCTTAAGGAGGGAAAATGCCAGATTTGTGTAAACGTCTGCCAGTCCAAAGCCATCGATTTCAGCCAAAAGCCGGAGAAGGTGGAAATAAAGGTCGGGGCGATTATCGTGTCTCCCGGCATCGAGGCCTACGATCCCCGGGCGAAGGAAGAATATCACTACGACGATTTCGCCAACGTGGTCACCGGCTTGGACTATGAACGTCTGCTCTGCGCCACGGGACCATACGAAGGAGAGATTCTGCGCGCCTCCGACAAGAAGCATCCTCACAATGTTGCCTGGATTCACTGTGTCGGTTCCCGACGGGTCACCGAAGGCGACAACAGTTACTGTTCCGCGGTCTGCTGCACCTATACCCAAAAGCAAGTGATTCTGACGAAAGATCATGACGATGGGGCTCACTGTACGATCTTCCATAACGATATCCGTTCCTACGGCAAGGATTTCGAGCGGTTCTACCAGCGAACGTCCAACCTCCCCGGAATTCGCTTTATTCGCAGCTATGCCTCCATCGTCAGGGAGGACCCGGTAACGAAGAATGTGACCATTAGGTACACGACACCAGAAGGCGTCAAAGAGGAAGAATTCGACATGGTCGTCTTGTCCGTCGGCCTCGTTCCTCCGCGCAACGTGGAAAAAATCGCCCAGGCCTTCGGCATCGAGCTTAACGAACACGGATTCTGTAAAACCGGTCCCGCCAATCCTTTGGAAACTACGCGGCCGGGAATCTTCGTCAGCGGCGCTTTCATCGGTCCCATGGACATTCCTGAAGGAGTCCTGGGCGCCAGCGGCGCCGGTTCTCTGTGCGGCGAGATCCTTTCCTACCGGCGTGGAAACCTTTCCAAGGCAAGGGTCTATCCGCCGGAGAGAGACGTCTCGCAGGAAGAACCGAGGATCGGCGTCTACGTTTGTCATTGCGGGGCCAATATCGGCCGGATCGTCAATGTTCCTCAGACGGTTCAGTATTCGTTGACCTTGCCCCATGTCGTCCACGCCGAAGAAAGCCTTTTTATCTGCTCGACGGAAGCGGCGGCCATGCTGGCAAAGGACATCGAGGAAAGAGGACTCAATCGCGTGATCGTCGCCGCCTGCACCCCGCGAACCCATGAACCGCTCTTCCGCGACACCCTCCGGGAAGCGGGAATCAACCAGTATTATTACGATATGGCAAATATCCGCGAGCACTGTTCCTGGGTCCACTCGAAGGAAAAGGAGGCAGCCACGGAAAAGGCGGAGGATATCATCCGGATGTCCGTCGCCCGCGCCCATTTCCTGGAACCCCTACAGGAATTCGATCTTCCCGTCGACAAGAGGGCACTTGTCGTCGGCGGTGGGATCGCCGGCATGACTGCCGCCCTGTCCATCTCCAAACAGCAGCACGAGGTTTTTCTGGTGGAAAAGGAAAAAGAGTTGGGAGGAATGGCTAAGAGACTTCATTACACTCTGGAAGGACTTGATGTTCAGGCCTATGTTCGCGACCTGATCTCACAAGTTTACAAAGATCCTAATATCCATGTCTATACCGATGCGACTATCCCGGAGGCGGCCGGTTATGTGGGAAACTTCACGACCACGGTGCAGAACGACCGGGGAACCACGGTGATCAAACATGGCGCTATCGTACTTGCCATCGGCGCCGATGAATACAAGCCCACCGAATACCTCTACGGGCAGGATGAAAGGGTCATGACCCAGTTGGAATTGGAGGGCCGGATCGCCCAGGGAGAAGAGGAGATAGTCAACGCCCAGAGCGTGGCCATGATCCAATGCGTAGGTTGCCGAAACGAAGAGAGAAATTACTGCGCCCGGATCTGTTGCAGCCATGCCATCAAGAATGCCTTGAAACTCAAAGAGGTAAATCCCCAGATGGAAATCTCCATTCTTTTCCGGGATATGAGGACCTATCGGTATATTGAGAATTACTACCGGGATGCCTCAAATAAAGATGTAAAATTCGTCCGTTATGAAGCAGAGAATCCCCCTCGGGTTGAAGCCGTTGTGGAAGAGGGAAAACCGGTTTTGCGGGTTATGGCGGCCGATCCGATTTTAGAGAAGAACCTTGCCCTGGATGCCGATTTCCTCATCCTGTCCGTCGCCACGGTTCCTTCGGCGGAAAGTCAGGACATATCCAAAAAATTCAAGGTGGCCCTGGGACCGGATGGTTTCTGCCAGGAAGCCCATGTCAAATTAAGGCCCGTCGACTTCGCCGCGGAAGGGGTTTATCTCTGCGGTATCGCCCATTATCCCAAGCATATCTCGGAAACGATCGCGCAGGCCTACGGGGCTGCCGGAAGAGCCCTCACCCTGCTTGCCAATGACACGGTCGTCGCCTCCGGTTCCGTCTGCTCGGTCGATGAGAAGATGTGCATGGCCTGCGGAGCCTGCATCCCGGCCTGCACTTACGGCGCGGTGGAGTTCAAGGAGACCAAGCAGGGCAAAAAGGCCTCCGTTATTCCCGTTCTTTGCAAAGGCTGCGGTCTCTGCAATTCGAAATGCCCGACAGGGGCAATTCAACTGAAGCATTATACCGATATCGAGCTCCTGAACCAGATCGATGCAGCGGGTTCTAGAGAGCTGGTTCTGGGATCCGCCGAACCGGCGATGGCAGAGGCTTAGAGGAGTTTCAATTTCTATAATTCGGAAGTGTCTATTTAAGGAGGTTCAATAATAATGAGTGCAGACAAAAATTTTAAACCAAAGATGCTGGGTATTATCTGCAACTGGTGTTGCTACGGCGGAGCCGACCTTTGCGGTGTCTCCCGTTTTCAATACCCCACTTATATACGATTGATCAGGGTGATGTGCTCAGGCAGAGTCGATATGAAATTCATCTTCCGCGCCTTGCTTACCGGGCAGGACGCGGTGTTTGTAGGAGGCTGCCACATCAATGACTGCCATTACAATCCGGAAGGAAACTACGACGCCTACAGCATGGTGACCCTGTGCAAGAAATTGCTGGAGCACATCGGAATCAACCCCAAGAGATTAAGGTTGGAATGGGTTTCCGCCGGGGAAGGAATCCGCTTCGCTCAGATCATGAATGAGTTCAGCCGGGAGATACAGGAGTTGGGCCCGCTTGGCAGCAGCGAGGGAATTGACAAAGAGGAATTGAAGACTAGACTGGAAAACATGGCCAAGTTGGTCCCTTACTTCAAACTAGCAAAAATGAAGGAACTGGCGCTGCACGATCATG
>MVQR01000103.1 GCA_002067815.1 Syntrophus sp. PtaB.Bin001
GGAGGTTACGATTATGAAAGAATTGATCAAGTACATCGCTCAAGCATTAGTGGATAACACCGACGCAGTGGAAGTATCTGAGGTTGTTGGTGAACAGACGTCTGTTATCGAACTTCGAGTTGCAAAAGAAGACTTGGGTAAAGTGATAGGGAAACAGGGCAGAACGGCAAAGGCAATGAGGACAATTTTGAGTGCAGCTTCAACAAAGCTTCGCAAACGTGCTGTTCTCGAGATAATTGAGTAATCGATTTAATGAAGCTCTTTGAAATTGGGGAAATAGTAAAATCTCATGGCCTGAAGGGCAGGATGAAAGTAAAATCCTACGTTGAGATAAGTGAAACCCTTTCTTCCATACCTGACATATTAATTGTCAGCAGAAACAATGAACCCAGAAGCTTTAAAGTCAGAAAAGTTGCTGTCAACCGGACATTTTTCTTTCTGGAGCTTGAATCAATAAATACAGTTGATGCTGCGAATGACCTTGTGGGAAGTAAGGTTCTGATTCAAGAGGATGAACTGGAGAGACTTTCCGTAGATGAATATTACTGGCGCGATCTGATCGGACTTCATGTCGTCACGGAAGAAGGGTGCTTTCTGGGAATTATTGAGAACATTTTCCAAACGGGCAGTAATGATGTTTACGTCTGCAACGGCGGAGAAAGGGAGTTTCTTCTCCCGGCCATTAAGGATGTAATTCTGAAGGTTGATCTGGAAAAAAAGGAAATGGTTGTCTGTCTTCTTGATGGACTTTAGGGAAGAATGGACGAGTTGTAATGGTTCGATTTGATATTCTTTCCACCTTTCCCGAGATGTTTGATTCGCCCTTCAGCTGCAGCCTTCTCAAAAAGGCGAAGGAAAAAGGATTGATTGAAATTTGCCTTCACAACATTCGCGACTACGCCGAGGATCGACACAAGATGACTGACGATGCTCCTTATGGTGGTGGTGGTGGGATGTTGATGAAGGTTGAGCCGGTTGATAAAGCGCTTCAAAGTGTACTAGCAGGCAAGGAGGGTGTTCCTGTCGTTCTTTTAACCCCTCAAGGGCAATTGTTCAATCAGAAGATCGCTGAAGAACTGTCGAGACATCGTCAAATCATTCTAATATGTGGACACTATGAAGGTTTCGATGAAAGGATCAGAACTCATTTAGTAAATCGAGAGATTTCTATAGGAGATTTTGTTCTTACCGGCGGTGAGTTGTCTGCGATGGTTTTGGTGGATGCGGTTTCGCGGCTTATTCCCGGTGTTTTGGGGAATATTGATTCGGCCGCTATGGATTCATTTTCGTCAGGGCTTTTGGAATACCCACAGTATACAAGGCCGAGTGAATATCGAGGCTGGAAGGTCCCTGATGTTTTGCTGTCCGGGAATCATAAGTTGATCGACTCATGGCGTCGGAAAGAGGCGTTTAAAAGGACCTGGTTGCGCAGACCTGATCTAATTAAAAAAATGGATCTTTTGGAAAAAGATCAGGCAATTCTCCGTGATATTATGGGAACATTAGATCCGGAAGTGAACGACTGTTGAATGAAGAAACAAGGGCGGTAGAACCTCCTCCGTATTATCTGGTTCTCTTGCATCATCCGGTTTACGACAAAAATGGCAATGTAATAACAACAGCCGTAGCCAATATGGATATACATGATATAGCGCGAGCTGCCAGGACTTATGGCGTTCAGCGCTATTATATTGTGACCCCATTGGAAGCTCAGATCCATTTGGTAGAGAAGATTGTTGCTCATTGGCGGGAAGGATACGGCGCTGTTTTTAACCCATCAAGAAAGGAAGCCTTTCAACGGATTTGCATTAAAGCAAGTCTGAATGATGTTTTGGCCGAAGTTGCAATCCTGTCGGGAAAAGAAGTTCGTCTGGTGGTTACAGGCGCAAGCTTGTCGGATAATGTAATTAACAGTAAAAGTCTGAAAGCAATGATTATGTTGGAAGATGCTGCCTATGTGATCGTTTTCGGCACGGGGTGGGGCCTTTCAGCAGAAGTTCTGGACCGTGCCGATTATCGTCTTTTAGCTGTAAAAGGTCCTTCAGATTATAATCATCTTTCCGTTCGTTCTGCCGTATCGATAATTTTGGACAGAATATGGGGGAGATAAGGTGTTGGCTCATTACGATAGATGTGATCATAATTTTTAAAAAAGTCCGAAAAGGAGGATTTATCCTATGAGTGTAATAACGATGTTGGAAAGAGAACAGATGCGCGGAGATATTCCTGATTTCAAACCTGGCGATACGGTGCGCGTTCATATTCGTATCATTGAGGGGCAAAAGCAGAGAATCCAGGCCTTTGAAGGGGTAGTAATTCGAAAGAAAGGGGGACTTTCTCAGGCGAGTTTTACGGTAAGAAAGATCTCTTACGGGATCGGTGTTGAAAAGACTTTTCCACTCCATTCGCCTTCTATCGATCGTATTGATGTTGTAACTCGTGGGCGCGTTCGAAGAGCCCGTCTTTATTATCTGAGAGGTCTTCAGGGCAAGAAGGCTCGAATAAAGGAACTTAGGAAAGTTTGATCATTTAATCCATATCGCATTGTTTATGAACTATTCTTTTTCCTGAAATAGGCATGAACCGTTTTGAACAGGAAGCTTATCAGGACGGCTATCGTGTCATTGCTGGTGTCGACGAGGCCGGGAGAGGTCCTCTGGCCGGTCCGGTTGTTGCTGCTTCAGTGATTCTTCCTTTTGGATATACTAACTCGGAGATCAACGATTCGAAACAGCTCTCGGTGAGAAAGAGAGAAAAACTTTACGAAATAATCAAAAAAGATGCACTTGCCATTGGTATAGGTGTTGTTGAGGCTCTAGTTATAGATCGGATAAATATACTCAAGGCAACTCTGATGGCTATGGTGGATGCGGTAGATGATCTTTCAATGCTTCCGGACTTTATTCTAATAGATGGACTCCAACGTATTCCTCTCAAAATTCCACAGAAAACTGTAGTAAAAGGAGACACTTTGAGTGTCTCCATTGCTTCTGCTTCGATCGTTGCTAAAGTCTCGCGGGATCGAATTATGGAAATTTATCATAGGCAGTTTCCGCAATATAATTTTCTGAAAAATAAGGGTTATGGCACAAAGGAACATCGAGAAGCCATACTTTCTTATGGTTTCTGCAAGATTCATCGAAGATCTTTTAAGGTAAAAGACACGAAATCTTGTCTCTTGCAGACCGCTGATCTTTTCGATTAATCAAGCGATGCACAACCTTAAGATCGGAAAACTGGGCGAACAGCTGGCAGTTGACTATCTTGAAAAAGCCGGTTATCGCATACTTCAACGGAATTATCGATGTCGCTTCGGTGAAATCGATATCATTGCAAAAGAAGGTGACACTATTGTCTTTGTAGAAGTCAAAAGCAGGCGTTCTGACAATTACGGGGCGCCCCAATTTGCAGTCGGTATTGAAAAGCAGCGCCGTATCTCGAAAATTTCCCTTTACTATATTCAAACTAACCGACTTGAGAGTTTTAATGCCCGTTATGATGTTGTTGCCGTCATTATGAGGTCTAGTAATTGGCATGTCGAATTGTTTAAAGATGCATTCGAACTTGCTTACGACCTTTAGCCTTATCAGCCTATTGGGCCATCCATTTTTCTATTATCTTTATTTCCAATTCCAAATAACTGTTCAAAGCGCTATCTTATTCTTGATTGGCTGCGTCATCGGCTCCTCGACATACGCCCGTGTATGCCTGCGTTGCCTCTGTCTTGCCTTCTTCTGTCATCGTTGATCTGGAATCGTAATCACAACATCATCCATCTGATCCACAAGCCAGCGAATTGGAATATTCACTTAGAAAACAGAGGAATCATTTTATGAGTCGTCTGTGCATGGCCGAGAGAGCAACAGGAAATAAAATAATACAAAAAAGGACCAGATAAAGGATTCCCCAAATCACAGACATGTCAAAATGGCCCAATCCAAGGGAGCGGGTGATTTTGACAAGATGGGTAAGTGGCAAAGCCTGTGCAAGATAACATGCCCAAAGAGGTAGATTTTCTAAAGGGAAAAAAGTGCCACTGAATAGATACATGGGGGTAATGAATAAAAAGATCGGTATATTGAAAAGATCAATGTTTTTTACCCAACTGGTAAAACACATACCCAATGCACCGAATGCTATGCCGCCTAGGAATGAAACAGGGATGATTAATAATGCGTTAGGATAATGGACGACGCCAAAAAAACTGATGACAAAAAGCATGACGACAGTCGCCATTACCGATTTTGTAGCCCCCCAGAATATTTCTCCGGTGATAATTTCTTGTAGTGTAAGAGGTGTGGCCATCATGGCGTCGAAAGTTTTCTGATAATACATTCTCACGTAGGAGCTGTAAGTGTTTTCGAAAAAGGCGCTATTCATTATATTTATGGCAAGAAGTGCCGGGGAGATGAACTGGACATATGTAACATGACGATTGCCATAGGAAATATTACCGACGAGATTGCTGAGACCTATTCCAAACGCAAGAAGATAAAACATTGGTTCCAGTAATGGTGGTATGAAACTCACCTTCCAATTCTGACGGTTGACAACCAGGTTCCTGTACCACACTCTCCAGAATCGTCGGGTAATGACATTGATATTCAGCAGTTTCATTCCCGTAGATCCCTTCCCGTCAGTTTCAAAAAAACATCTTCCAGCGTGGCCATCCTCAATATACAGCCGTCATGTCCGCATTTATCGCTGATAGTATGGTAAAGCTTATCACAATTATCACCATAAATAATCAGTCTATGTCCAAGATTTTCGTATTCTAAATCCATCCTATCTAAAAATTTGATGACTTCCGGGGCTGGTTCGGTCACCTCGATAACGTCTCGCCCTAAGTGCTTTTTGACAAGTTGCAATGGAGAACCCTCGACAAGAATGCGCCCTTTATCCATTATAATCAGTCGGTCGCACAACCGCGAGGCTTCATCCATGTAATGAGTGGTGATTAAAATGGTCAATCCATTTTTTTTCAATTCTTCCAGACGTTGCCATACTTGGTGTCGGGATTGTGGATCAAGCCCTGTCGTAGGCTCATCAAGAATCAGGAGGTCGGGATTATTGATCAATGCCCGGGCAAGTACCAAACGACGCATCATCCCACCGGAAAGATCAATTACCTTGTCATTCCGTCGATGGTTCAGAGCAATGAAAGACAGAAGGGTTTCAGCTCTCTTACGGGCTATCGTACGAGACAGGTTAAAATAACCGGCGAAAATTTCCATATTCTGAAATACCGTCAAATCGGGGTCCAGATTGTTTTCCTGTTGGCAGACGCCGATACGGGCCTTGATAGATCTTAGATTGCTTTTTACGTCCAAGCCAAAGATCTGAAGAGTGCCGTCAGTCATTGGTGAAAAACCATAAAGCATCCGAATGGCCGTTGTTTTACCTGCTCCGTTGGGACCGAGAATGCCAAAACATTCTCCAGGCATAACCGAAAAGGAAATATCATCAACCGCCGTAAAGGAACCAAAAGTTTTTCGCAGACGATTTGCAGCAATAATCTGTTGGATGGATTTATCATTATGGGGATTCATTTTGATAAGGTTCAGTATTAATAAAAGATGAGATTATAATAGCATCCGGTGCGGAAAATACGAGGGGATCGGTGAATGAGTGATGTACTTAAAATTATTAAAATTACGGAAATGTTTAAATGAAAGGATGCAGCCTTTTTTTACAATGTAACCAATCCTTCTCGAATTGCATATTTAATCAATTCCGCCGCGCGGGTGATATTTAATTTTTGGGCAATATTCCGGCGGTGAGTTTCCACCGTCTTTACGCTGACAAAGAGATGGGATGCGATTTCTTTTGCCGTCATTCCTTCAGCCATGAGCTGGAGCATTTCACGCTCACGGGCGGTCAAAGAAGGAGCGCTTTCGGCTGTTGCTTCCGAAGACTTATTTATGTAACTTTTAACGACGATATCCGAAATCATGGGGCTAAGATAGGTATGATTGGCAACGACAGTTTTTATGGCCTTGGCAAGCTCTTCGAAGGCACAGTCTTTCAGTAGATATCCTGACGCACCTGAGGAAAGCATTCCCGTTACAAAACGCCGATCTGAATGCATGGAGAGGGCGATAACTTTTACCCCAGGTATGCTGTTTACGATTTCTCGAGTTGCATCGATACCATTGAGATCAGGCATTGAGATATCCATAATCACGACATTTGGCTGGAGTTCTTTTGCCAGTTTGATGGTTTCTCGGCCGTTCTCGGCTTCTGCGATGACCTGCATGCCCGACTGAGATTCAATGAGTGTTCTAAGTCCATCGCGAATAATTTTATGATCGTCAGCAAGTATGACAGTAATTGCCATTTTCCCCTCTCTTTTTAGTCGCTGTCTTTGCTGTTGTGGGGGGCTATCAAAGTAAAATGCGTTCCCTCTCCCCGTTGTGAACTAATCTGAAGTTGCCCACCCAAATTTTTCAGCCTTTCATGAATACTGAAGATTCCGAATCCTCTTCTCCAATCCACGGGAGTTCCGATCTTTGATACCTCAAACCCCGAACCATGGTCAATAACGTCAATCTTGATCTGCTTCCTGTAAGTCCTGAGAATGACCTCCGCTTCTTTTACCCCGGCATGCTTCACAACATTCATGAGAAGTTCCCTTGTCGCCTGCAGAAGAAGTATTTGAACATCCTGGTTTAAAGAAACATGATCATTTTTCCATTTATATTTAATTTTCAGATTGTGTTGTTCTTCAAAATACTGCATTAACCATTCCAAAGCCGCTGTCAAGCCCAGTTCATAAAATACGGGAGGACTTAATTTAGTCATTAAAGAACGGGTTTCCTGTATGGCCTGCTTGACAAAATCCTGAATTTCTTCAAGAGCTTCTGCTAGTCCACTGTATGAGGCTAAAGCATGCAACATCTCCAGCTTTATCCGGGTGATTGCCAAGGTCTGTCCGATGTGATCATGAAGTTCTGTAGCAATTCGCCGCCTTTCCCGTTCCTCGGTCGTTATCAAATCTGATGTCAGGGCCCTTAGTTGTTCGTGACTTGCGAGAAATTTTCGCTGTGTCTCCTTGTGTTCGGTAATTTTTTTCCGCAGGGTTTTGTTGATGGTTGCCAGTTCCGCCGTTCGCTCGGTGACATTTTGTTCCAGTTCACTGTGGGCCTTCAACAGTGCCTCTTGGGTTTCCTTCTGCTCGGTAATATCGCGGCCCGCAGATTGATATTCCACCAAAGTCCCTTTACGATTGTATATTGCTCTATGAATCCAACGATGCCATCGTATTTGCCCATCGGGCATTACGATTCGATGTTCGATTGTCTTAATAGGTTCTAAACTGTTCAGCGAACTGAGATGTTGCTTCACCATCTTTTTGTCCTGCCTGTGGATGTACTTTAAAATTGAAATACCGATAAATTCGTTTTGCGGTATTCCAAAAACATGGCACATAGCTTCGTTGACGAAGGTAATTTTCCCATT
>MVQR01000104.1 GCA_002067815.1 Syntrophus sp. PtaB.Bin001
GAAATATCAGGGCGATTTCAAGGCGGTCGTTCAGGGCTTGAATGACACACTCGATGCGGTGATCGGTCCTCTGAACGTTGCCGCCGAGTATGTGGATCGGATTTCCAAGGGCGATATTCCCCCGAAGATTACGGTAAGCTACAAGGGCGATTTCAACGAGATCAAGAACAACCTGAATCTTCTTATAGAGGCGATGAATGAAATTGCCGGTGTGGCGCAGCAGATTGCCGACGGCAACCTGCTGGTCGAAGTGAACAAACGTTCCGAACAGGACAAGCTTATGGAGAGTATGGCTTTGATGCTGGAAAAACTGACGGAAGTGGTCGCGAATGTCCAGATGGCGTCAAATCAGGTTGCGGCAGGCAGTCAGGGTATGAGCAGCACGGCGGAGCAGATTGCCCAAGGCGCTTCGGAACAGGCTGCCTCAGCGGAAGAAGTCTCTTCCTCCATGGAAGAGATGACTTCCAACATTATGCAGAATGCCGATAATGCCCAGCAGACTGAGAAAATTGCGGTTAAGTCGGCGGCGGATGCAATCGAAGGCGGTCATGCCGTTGAAGAGACGGTAGCGGCCATGAAAGAAATCGCCAGCAAGATTTCCATTATTGAGGAGATTGCACGGCAGACCAACATGCTGGCTTTAAATGCAGCCATAGAAGCGGCTAGGGCCGGAGAACACGGAAAAGGGTTTGCCGTGGTCGCCGCCGAAGTAAGAAGGCTGGCAGAGAGAAGCCAGACGGCAGCCGGTGAAATCAATCGTTTGTCTGCATCCAGCGTCCAAGTGGCCGAAAAGGCCGGTCAGATGCTCAGCCAAATTGTCCCGGCGATTCAAAAGACAGCCGATCTCGTCCAGGAAATCAATGCCGCCAGCAATGAACAGAAAAACGGAGCGGATCAGATCAACAAAGCGATTCAGCAACTGGATCAGATAATTCAACAGAATGCGGCAGCCTCGGAAGAAATGGCATCGACGGCGGAAGGATTGACATTGGAAGCGACACAGCTCCAGACAACCGTGGAATTTTTTAGAATCGAGGATAATGCAGGCAGACGTCAGCAACACCTCCCGGCCCGCGTAACTGAAACGATGCCGGATCGCCGCGGAAAGCCGTACTCTAAACAACGGCCGGGCAATGGAAACGGAAAGAACATGGGGATCGGCGTAAAGATTGTCAGGCCGTCGGAAAAACTGTCCGGCTATTCCCTAGATATGTCGGATAGCCGCGGGAAAAAAGATGTACGGGATGCTGAGTTTGAAAAATATTGAGCGACTGGAGGTGTAAAACAATGAGTACTGCAGACATATCCGAAACAACTCAGTATCTGACATTCAGACTGACGGAAGAAATATTTGCCGTTGATGTGGCCAAAGTACGGGAAATTCTAGATTACACTCCGGCCACAAAGGTGCCCGGCACTCCCGAGTTCATGCGGGGAGTGATAAACGTCCGGGGCAATGTAGTGCCGGTGGTGGATATGAGGTTGAAATTCGGTCTGACGGCTACGGAAAAGACCGTCGATACCTGCATCGTTGTCATGGAAATCACGGTGGATGAGGATTCGACGGTTGTCGGAGCGTTGGTGGATTCCGTTCAAGAGGTTTTTGAACTCGAGGGGAATCAGATCGAACTGCCTCCACGGATCGGCACACGCTGGCGGACGGAATTTATCAAGGGTATCGGCAAGCGCAATAACGAACTCATCATTATTCTCGATATCGACAGGGTGTTTTCCACCTCTGAATTAGGAATCATTCAGGAAAATATCGATTAAT
Source organism: Syntrophus sp. PtaB.Bin001 (assembly GCA_002067815.1). Classification (GTDB taxonomy): domain Bacteria; phylum Desulfobacterota; class Syntrophia; order Syntrophales; family Syntrophaceae; genus Syntrophus. The sequence goes on from MVQR01000104.1 coordinate 1,775, forward strand.
TCCAAGGACAGCTGCTGCAGAGAAAGGCATATGCCCGCCTCTGCAGCAGCTGTTCCGACTCCGAATCATAAGTTAACGGCAACAAACGCATTATGTTGGATGTATATAGCAAAAATCTGTCCGACAAGGATTTTACCCGCCTCAGTCAGTTTATTCAGAAGAATTACGGCATCAAACTACCTCCGGCCAAGAAGACGATGCTGGAGGAAAGGCTGAGGAAACGGCTTAAATATCTGAACCAATCATCCTTTAAAGCTTATTGCGACTATGTTTTCAGCCCTGAAGGCAAAAAAGAAGAGCTTCCGTTCATGATCGACGCTGTAACGACCCACAAGACGGATTTTTTCCGGGAACCGTCTCAGTTCTTGTTTCTGACGAATACGGCAATTCCGGAATTGATTAAACTTCAGAAGGACTGCATCCGGAAAAAGATTCTGGCCTGGAGCGCCGCATGTTCCACCGGCGAGGAGCCCTATACAATGGCTATGGTTCTCAGCGAAGCTTCCGACCGGATTGCCGGTTTTGATTTCAATATAATCGCCACCGACATCTCTACGGAAGTCATCGACAGGGCCGAACCGGCCATCTACGATGTTGAAAAAATCGATCCTATCCCGATGGATTTAAGAAAGAAATATCTACTCAAAAGCAGAGATCCTTCCCAAAGAATCGTGCGAATCGTCCCTGAACTCCGTCAGAAGGTCACCTTCCTGAAGATGAATCTGATGGACCGCTCTTACGCGGTCCCGGAAGGCATTCATATAATCTTCTGCCGAAATGTACTGATCTATTTCGACACCGCCACCCAGGATAAGATTGTCCGGCAATTCTATCAGCTGCTTGCACCGGGCGGATACCTTTTCATGGGACATGCCGAAACGCTGAATAATCTGGATTTGCCTCTGCAATACGTAGCGCCGACTATTTACCGGAAGGGTTGTTTGCAATGACAAAAAGGCCGATTCGTGTCCTCATCGTGGATGATTCCTTCGTCGTACGCCAGACGCTTCAGGAGATCATTTCGGCCGATCCGGAGCTTGAAGTCATGGCTGCGGCTTCTGATCCTTATGCCGCCGCCGATCGAATCCGCGATGAAATACCCGATGTCATCACTCTCGACGTGGAAATGCCCAAAATGGACGGGATAACGTTTCTGCAAAAAATTATGAGTCAGCATCCCATACCGGTGGTAATCTGTTCGAGTCTGGCTGGCAAGGGTTCGGAAACGGCATTGAAAGCCCTGGAATATGGAGCCATAGAGATCATTCAGAAACCGCTTCTTGGTACGAAGCAGTTTCTCACGGAATCGAAAATCCGCATTTGCGATGCCATCAAGGCGGCGGCGATCGCCCGGCCACGCCCGATATGCCCGCGGCAGACGGTGGAACCGAAGCTCAATGCCGACGCGGTTATCGCTAAACCGACAACTAAAGCCATGATTCAAACGACCGAGAAGGTGGTAGTTGTCGGGGCATCCACCGGCGGTACGGAGGCTCTGCGCACATTCCTGGAAGAACTTCCCCAGGATTCACCGGGCATTGTCATCGTTCAGCATATGCCGGAACATTTCACGACGTCTTTTGCCCGTCGGCTGAATAATACCTGCAGGATTTCCGTTAAAGAAGCGGAAGCAAACGATACCGTCATCCCCGGAAGAGCACTGATCGCACCGGGGAATCAACATACGATTTTGAAGCGGAGCGGAGCGCGTTATTATGTCGATATCCGCAATGGCCCTCTGGTCTCGCGCCACAGGCCTTCCGTTGACGTGCTGTTTCGTTCCGCCGCCCGTTATGCTGGCCGAAACGCCATCGGGGTGATAATGACCGGGATGGGCGATGACGGTGCAAACGGTTTACAGGAGATGAGGGAGGCCGGCGCTGCAACCATCGCCCAGGATGAAGCGTCCTGTGTGGTCTTCGGCATGCCGAAAGAAGCCATAAAAAAGGGGGCGGTGGAAAGCGTGCTTCCGCTTGAAGAAATCGCCAAGGCGGTTTTGATGCACACCGGCAGAAAATAACTTCCTGCAGACAGCCATAAAAAAAATCCCCCCGAGCCGGAAGGATCGAAGGGATAAGGAAGAGCAAAGCTGCTGTTCAAGTATTAATCGGACCGGCCTAGCCTTTTCGACGGCTGGAAGCCCGGGGCGACATATGATAGGAAGGCCCTTTTTTGGCCGGTGTTGAACTCAGAAACCGTGCCGGGAATTCACGCCTCTCGGGCTTCAGAGAACGGCCTGCTCTACTGGTGCTTCCGGTGCTGCCAACCGGGGCCGGCAACGTGTAATCAAAGTCCTCCAAGGTGCGCCGTTCGATTCTCTCTCCCAGGACATATTCGATGTTTCCCACCAGATCCCTTTCCTGGGGAGTCACAAAGGAGAAAGCGTCTCCCTCTTTCGCCGCTCTGCCCGTACGACCGATCCGGTGTGTATAGGCCTCGACGGTGTCGGGCATGTCGTAGTTGATCACATGAGAAATGCAGGTTACATCGATTCCCCGGGCTGCAATGTCCGTGGCGATGAGAATCCGGTATTTTCCGTCCCGGAAACCACTGAGGGCCGCCTGGCGTTTGCTCTGCGAAAGATCTCCCTGCAGGGAAGTCACGGGAAAACCGGCTGTTTTCATCTGCATGGCTACCCGCGTTGTGCGGTGTTTTGTGCGGGCGAAAACGAGAACCGATTCCGTGCTCGTCTCTTGAAGAAGCTTCATCAACAGGGCCGTTTTGAGATGCTGTTCGACGGGATACAGGGCATGGGAAACCGTGGACACGGGCAAACCGTCGTCAACCCGAAGTGTTAACTGATCATGCAAAATGTCCTTGGCCAGGTTGCGGATATCGGCAGGCATGGTGGCGGAGAAAAGCAGCGTCTGTCGTTTTTCCGGCAGCCTTTTCGTAATCCTCCGGATATCCGGAAGAAAACCCATGTCAAACATACGGTCCGCTTCGTCCAGGACGAGGATTTCGATGTTGGATAAATCGGCGGCGCCTTGGTCTGCTAGATCGAGCAGGCGTCCCGGACAGGCAACGATGATTTCAGCCCCTCCCCGGAGTTTCTGGATCTGGGGATTCTTATTCACGCCGCCGTATATGGCGACGCTCTTCAATTTTGTCTTGCAACCCAGTTCATCGATGGATTCGTGGATCTGTTCCGCAAGCTCCCGTGTCGGCGCTACGATCAGGGCGCGGGCTCTTCTGCGTTGACCGTTCATCAGGCGGTGCAGTATTGGCAGCGCAAAAGCCGCGGTTTTTCCCGTTCCGGTCTGGGCAAGCCCCATGACGTCTCTGCCTTGGAGAATGGCAGGAATGGATTGAAATTGGATCGGCGTCGGCGTCGAATAGCCCAGGGCCTGGATGCCGGCCTCGATCTGAGGGTGAAGATTGAACTGTTTAAAACTCATTAATTTTCCTTTTCTTGTTTCATAATCAGCCGGGATGACCCCAGCCGTTGCGCTCGATTTCGAGCATTTGGTTGTTGATAGATCTGGTGTTTTGAAAGTCTTTCAGATCACTCAGTAATCGAATTATCCGTTATCCCGGCGGCATCGTTGTCAGGTACCTCATCTTCTTTCTTTCCCTGCTGCCGCTTTGCCATTTTCTCCTTTGCTTTTCTTGCGCGCTCCATCTCCTTCTGCCGTTTAATGAACTGCTGCGGACTTTTCTTTGCCATTTTATTTCTCCTTTCTGCCGGTATGACCATCTTGTCCAGAAGCGGCACTTTAAAAATAAAAAAACCCCAGATGCCTTTTTCACAGGCTCTGGGGTGGAGTTAACAGCCAAAACCAAATCTAAAAACTTGATCTTAATAAACTTTTTAACCGTTGAAGTCAAGGAATAGTTTCCGGCCCGGATATCCACAGGTCCGGCTTGAAACACGGGACAGTTTCGCCTATATTCGATTGATGAGAAAAATAATTCCGTTATTCCGATTTATCATTCAGAGCGCCATTTATCATACCCAAAACCGGAGGTGACTTATGAAGTTTGCCCGTCTTTTCTTTTTCCCTTCTTTCCTGACGGTTTTTTTTGCAGCCGCCCCGGACTTTGGCGGCGGTATGGCACCGGAGCATATCAAACTGCCGCAACCGATGTTTACAGGAGACACATCGGTCGAGAAAGCGCTGCAGGAACGTCATTCTCTTCGAGATTATCCGAGAATTCCGCTGGAGCTTTCCGAAATTTCGCAGCTCCTCTGGGCGGCACAGGGAATCACAGGATTCGGCGGGAGGCGGACGGCTCCTTCCGCAGGGGCTACGTATCCCCTCGAAGTGCGTGTCGTAGTCGGCAATGTCAACGGCCTTTCCGCAGGGATATATGCGTACAGCCCTCACAAACACGAGCTCAAAAAAATTGAAAAGGGCGACAAGCGACTTCCGTTAAGCAATGCCTGCCTGGATCAGAAAGCGGTCAAGAATGCCGCGGCGTCCATCGTGATCTCCGCCGTGTACCAGCGAACCATGATCAAATATGGCGAACGAGGCTTTCGCTATGTAAACATGGAGGCGGGCCATGCGGCGCAGAACGTCTGCCTTCAGGCCGTATCGCTGGGTCTCGCAACTGTGGTCATCGGCGCTTTTCACGATGAAATGGTAAAAGCCATTTTAAACCTGCCGGAGAAAGAGGAACCACTATACGTCATCCCGGTGGGACGAAGGTAATAATGTCAAGGCAAAGGCCGTGAACGACATCGAGTGCATCGCTTTCCTGCAGGAGTGCTTGCCGCGACTGAGGTTCCGCTGGTCCGGCTTCCGCAGGGTTCGCGGGCAGGTCTGCAAACGTCTCAACCGCCGCCGGCGCGAACTGAATCTTCCGAACCTCGCTGCTTACCGGAAATACCTTGAAGGCCATCCCGGCGAATGGGAAATTCTTGATTTCCTGTGCCGGATTACGATTTCCCGCTTCTATCGCAATCGTGGGGTTTTCGATGCCCTGCGTTATAGAATTCTCCCGGATCTGGCAAAAAATGTGGCAGAGGCCGGCAGGGACGCGGTGCGCTGCTGGTGCGCCGGCTGCTGTTCCGGCGAGGAGGCCTACACACTGCAAATAATCTGGAAAATCGATGTGATTCCCAAAATGACAAAAGGCCTGCCGCTCAGGATTATCGCAACGGACATGGACCCCGATGTGCTCGAACGCGCCCGAAGAGGCGTCTATCTGGAAGGCAGCCTCTTCGATCTTCCTGAGGAACTCATTGCGGCGGCATTTTTACGTTCAGGAAAAACCTACACCCTTAAAGAAAGCTTCAAAGAAGACGTCACCTTTGAACAGCAGGATATCCGCAGGCAGCTTCCAGTGGGGACTTTTTCCCTTGTCTTCTGCCGCAACCTGGTGCTGACCTATTTTGAGAAGGACCTGCAGCGCGAAATCCTGGGAAGGATCTTCGAAAAACTCGAACCGGGAGGGATCTTCGTAGCCGGAGCACACGAACGCCTTCCCAATGGAATCGACATTGTTTTCCCCTATGACGACAATGTCTGCATTTTCCGAAAAGCCTGAATGTCCCGATTCTTATCAGCTACCGGCTATTTTTTCCCTACTCGCTCCCACGCCCATGGTCAGCGCCAGGGTAAGCAGCACCGATCCCGCTCCCAGATAGAACAGCTCGCCGAAATCAGCCCCCAGCACTATCAGGATTCCACCGATATAAGGCAGCAGGCAATATCCCGCATCTATCGTGAAAAGAGAC
>MVQR01000105.1 GCA_002067815.1 Syntrophus sp. PtaB.Bin001
TTTAATCAGATCATCTTCATCAAGCTCATTTAGAGGAGCTATGACGGGTAATCTCCCAACGAATTCAGGAATAAGTCCACATTTCAGCAAGTCCTCAGGTTGTACTTCCGATAATAATTCTCCGATTTTTCGATCACGCAGGCTTCTGATATCTGCACCAAAACCCATAGCATTAACTCCAGTCCGTTTTGCTATGATTTCTGGGAGATCGTTAAAAGCTCCTCCGCAAATAAAAAGGATACCAGTTGTATCGACTTGAATGAATTCTTGTTGTGGATGTTTTCTTCCTCCCTTTGGAGGAATATTAGCCAGCGTTCCTTCTATAATTTTCAGAAGTGCTTGTTGAACTCCTTCACCTGAGACATCTCTTGTTATGGAGGGATTCCCTGATTTTTTTGCAATTTTGTCAATTTCATCAATATAAACAATTCCTTTTGATGCTTTTTCAACATCGTAATCTGCATTTTGCAGGAGGCTTAGTATAATGTTTTCTACATCCTCTCCGACATATCCAGCTTCCGTTAGGGTTGTAGCATCAGCAATCGTAAACGGAACATTTAACAACTTTGCCAATGTTTTTGCTAAAAGAGTTTTTCCAGAACCTGTAGGCCCTATAAGCAGGACATTGCTTTTTTGAATTTCCACACCATCATTTCCAATATGTGATGATAGCCGTTTGTAATGATTGTATACAGCAACAGACAGAACCTTTTTGGGCCTCTCTTGACCAACAACATACTGATCAAGAAACTCTTTAACCATTCTTGGTTCAGGAATGCTCTTATGAATATCTTGCCCTCCGGTTTCTCCATTTTCTTCTTCGACGATACAACGACAAAGTTCGATGCATTCATCGCAAATGTACGCTGTTGGGCCGGCAATAAGCTTTTTTACTTCACTTTGGGTTTTTCCACAGAATGAACAAAAAAGCATTTCTTGTTCTTTGGAATAACCATCTGATTTTCTACCCATTAATATTCATCCTCATAAAATAATAATTTTATTTACGCTCAGCTATTATTACATCTATGATACCATATTCTTTAGCCTGCTGACTGGTCATATAGTAGTCACGTTCAGTATCTGCCTGAATTTTTTCCAGTGTTTGACCTGTTAAATCAGACAGAATAATATTTAATTCATTTTTTAATCTTAAAATCTCTCGCGCTTGAATATCGATATCTGTCGCTTGTCCCTGAAATCCGCCCAAGGGTTGATGAATAAGAATTCTGGAATGAGGCAACGCAGATCTTTTCCCTTTTTCACCAGCCGCTAACAGAAGAGCCCCCATACTGGCTGCTTGTCCAACGCAAACTGTCGCAACTGGAGGCTTTATATAGTGCATAGTGTCATAAATAGCCATTCCAGAACTAATGTGCCCACCAGGAGTATTCAGATAAAAGAAAATTTCTTTATCAGGATCCTCAGATTCTAGGAAAAGCAACTGCGCAATTATTACATTTGCAACGTCATCATCAATAGCTGTTCCAAGAAATATAATTCTGTCTTTAAGAAGCCTGGAATATATATCGTATGCCCTTTCACCTCTACCATCCTGTTGAACCACCATAGGAATTAGATTCATGTTTTATCTCCTGCTATACGGCGTTCGCTTCTTTTTCTATGATCTTAATGGTTGCCTTTGATTGAATGAATTCAAATACTTTTTTATTCAGGAGATCGCTTTTGATATTTTCTTTCATATCCTCGTCAAAAGAACCTGATACTTTTTCATAATCTTGCGAATATTGTTGAGCAATTTCTTTCAGTCGTTCTTCCAACTCTTCTGCTGTTACGTCAATATTTTCTTTATGTGCAATATTTTTCAAGAGAATAGAAGATTTTACAATTCGGATTGCTTCATCTTTATACCTATCATGCCATGTCTCACTCACCTGAGAAATCATTTGTGGATCCATTCCGGTAGACATCAGCCTCTTCTGAGCTTCTGTGATCATGAAGAATATCTGTTGTTCAACAAAATACGAGGGTACTTCAAAATCATTTTCTTTAATCAGTTCGTCTATGATTTGCGTTGAAAGTGCCGTATCGATTTTTCTCTGTTTTTCATCAACAATTGATTTTCGAATATCAGCTTTCAATGCATCCAATGATTCATACCTCTCAAAATTTTTTACAAAATTTTCATCAAGTTGAGGTAGAATTTTTTCCTTCAGTGTTTTTATTTTGACGGTGAAAGTTGCATCTTTTCCGGCTACAGCCTTAATTTGATATTCATCTGGAAATTTAATCGTGAATTCTTTTGTATGGCCTATCTTTTCTCCTACAATCTGATCTTCAAAACCCGGGATCATCGTTTTTGAACCAATTTCCAGGAAATAATCATTTCTTTTCATGTCTTCAAGCTTTTCGCCTTCAACAACACCTTCGAAATCAATAGTAACAAAGTCACCTTCACGGATTGCACGATCTTCTACAACTTCTTCCAATGTCCCGAACATCTTGCGAATTTCTTCAAGTCTATCCTCAACCTCCTTTTCGGTCACAACAAGATCTTCTTTTTCAAGTGTCATACCAGTATAGCCGACAGGATCTATTTGGGGTTCAACCTCAAAAGTTGCAGAGAATGAAAAGCTCTTTCCCTCTTCAATTCCATTCTGGTCAATTTGTGGTTGATTTATAGCCTTGATATTGTTTCTTTCTAATGAACTTACATAATATTTATTAATAAGATTTGATATAACTTCATCATCTGCATACTTTTCATAGTGAAGTTGAAGAATCTTGCGTGGTACTTTGCCTTGTCTGAAACCTTTTATTTTTGCAGTCTTACCAATATTACGGTAAACTTTATCTCTCTCTTTCTGGACATCGCTCCATGGTACATCAATTGAAATTTTCTTTTTTACAGGGCTGATTTCTTCAACTTTTACCGTAATATCGATTTCTTCCACAATATTAACTCCTTAACAATATAATTTATAATACAAAGAATCTTAAATTATGGTGCGAGAGAGGGGACTTGAACCCCTATCCGCTTTAGAGCGGGCTGGATCCTAAGTCCAGTGCGTCTGCCAATTTCGCCACTCTCGCCGGATTCATTTGTCTGAATATATATTAACTAGAGGAAGAATTGTCAACGGCTATTGCATTTGATGCATTTAGAACAAATTGAATTAAAAAAAACCGCCTATAAGGCGGCTTTAGAGATTGTTTTGATTTTAATGGTCGGGGCGAGAGGATTTGAACCTCCGACCCTCTGAACCCCATTCAGATACGCTACCAAGCTGCGCTACGCCCCGACTCGCATTCCAGAGATAAAAACAACTGAGCGTCTATCATTATAAAATATCGCTGTCAAGAATAATCACAGAAAATTACCTTGTGCAAAAAATACCTATCAGGTATGAATCATGAAAGAAACTATTTATATTTTTTTCCCAGTGGCAATTAATTCGATTCATAATTAAATTTTGGAGATACAACACTGAAAAAGATATTTTTTTTAATAATATTTATTGTATTCCATCCTTCTTATGGGCTATCCGATATTTACAAATACGTTGATAATGCCGGAGTCATTCATTTAACTAATGTCCCAACCCAGACTAACGTTAAGTATGACCTCGTTATGAAAGAGAAAAGGATTCTTTTCAAGTTAGCTCCACAAGATATTACAAAATATGATGAACTAATTCAAAGAGCTGCTGAAAAATACAAAATTGATTCTGCGCTGATTAAAGCTGTTATAAAAGCAGAATCGAATTTCAATCATCGTGCAGTTTCTCGCGTTGGTGCAAAAGGCTTAATGCAGTTGATGCCCTCGACAGCATCATCTCTTAATGTTCAAGATGCTTTTCATCCGGAAAATAATATTGATGGTGGAGTTCGTTATCTACGTTATCTCTTGAGACAATTTAAGGATAATCTCTCTCTGGCTTTAGCAGCATATAACGCAGGAGAAGGTGCTGTTGCACGATATAACAACAATATTCCACCTTACAGGGAAACTCAGAATTATGTGCAGCGTGTTTTACACTATTTGGATAAATACCGAAACAATGGGGGATAGAAAAAAATTATAGATATATTTTTTAAACTCTTTTATTGTGAAAATCTAAATTTCACCAATATATAAATACCCTCTCAATTTTTCGAACTTTTTTTGTTTTATACCTTTAATATTCATTATTTCTTCCAGCTGTTTGAATTTACCCTGCTTGTTTCGCAAACCAATAATTTTTTGTGCTGTTTTTTCTCCTATTCCCGGTACAAGAACAAAATCTTCAAGGGATGCGCTATTTATATTGATAGGCCTTTTGAGAACAAGTCTTGTCGTAGCAGTTAAATTTTCGACATCTATAAAAGTATCATCATTATTTCTCCTTATGACAGTTATTTTAGAGCAGTCTTTCAAAAACATAGATGCATCAATATTTCTTGTCGAAAATATTTTCGAAATATTTTCGATATTCATTGTCTTTAAAAGATCATTAAGTCTCAATCCTTCCGGCAAAAAAAGTATCCCTTTCCATACGTTTCCATCGATTTCAACTGCCATGCAATCTTTAGATTGATAGCCATATGGAATTTTAGGCAATGCATGAAAATTCTCATTATATAAAAATATTGATAAAGATATTATAATTGCTAAAAAGGCCACAAATACCGACCCGCACAATTGAATACGGGTCAGTATTATTTTGTGGCCTTTTTTCATTTTTACAATCGGATATTTATTCCTGAATTTTAAGAAGATTTTCCCAACTCAAAAGCATCATGAAGTACCATAACTGCCAACTCGGTATACTTCGAATGAATAACACATGATATTTTGATTTCAGAAGTACTTATCATCATGATATTAATACCCTCTTGAGCAAGCGTAGAAAACATTTTTGCGGCAACGCCGGAATGGCTGATCATTCCAACACCTATAATCGATACCTTGGCAACTTGATCATCAACTTCAACTTTGGCAGCACCGACTTCTTTTGCAACGTTCTCAATTAAACGTTTCGTGTCCTTGACATCTTTTTTGGATACAGTAAAAGTCAAATCAAAGAATATTAAAGCGCACTATCCGATCTCTGATGGTCCGACTTGGATGCAAAGATGTACCACCTTAGTAGAATCTTGCTGAGTGGCGTTTTCGCTAGATATTCATCAATTTTCTCAAAAACATATAATAGTTTTTTATTATTTAATAAAATTCCTAACGGACTGAGCAATTCATAGTGATTTGAGTCTATTATTGAAAGACCATTTAACTCTAGGTGATTCGTGATTCTATTCAAAGGAAGAGGATGTTCTTGGCCAGTGGGGTCTGCTTTGCTAAGCTTCATATTTATGTGATTAAACAAATTAAAGCTGTTTGGCTCATCTATTAAAATTAATCCATCAATTTTCAAAATTCTAGATAAATCTGGCATTACATTATCCAGATCATCTGGTACATGATGTAGTACGCCAGCAATCCATATAAGGTCTATTGCATTATTCTTGAATGGCAATTTGTTAATATCGCATAGTATGTAATTGCATTCAATGGTCTTCTTTGCCTCTTTCAAAGCCCCTAATGACATATCTATTCCAATCATATTATTCGAATGATTGCCTATGCTTGCTAAATGAAAGCCTGTTCCGCATCCGATATCCAATGCATATTTAAAAAATTTATCCTGAATAAATCTTTTTATTATATCATCTCTGAGTTGTATTTGATATTTATAAACATTTTGCGGAATATAATCTTCTTCATATATAATTTTATTATATTTCGCCCCCGTTTCTTCAACTATATTTATATGATCTGCCATATGCCACCTATTTTAAAATTATATAAATACCGGTTATGCATAATGCCATTCCAATAAAAATGTTCCAAGTTGCCCTTTCCTTGAAAAATAAAATCGATAAGGTCAAGATTGTCATAAATGATAGCGTAATTGCAATTGGATAAGCAGTATTCAGACTCATCCTCGATAGCACAAATAACCACGATACGAATCCGAGTATATATAGTAGTGCCCCGAAAAAGAGCGTAATATTAAATAAGCTAAGAAAAAATTCTATAAAATTTGAATAGTAAATAGAGTTAAGGAAATTTTTTATTATTAAAACTCCTGCAGAGCTAGCTATTATGTATATTATCAATGCCACAACTTCATCCATTCGCATAGCCTAGTCACCAACCTTTTATTGATTTGATAACATATCGAGGCCGCCCTTTTATCTCGATAAAAATTTTGCCGATATACTCCCCTAGAACTCCAATAGCAATGAGCTGTACACCTCCCAAGAAGAGCACGGCAAGAATGAGCGACGTCCAGCCATCTAACACGTTTCCTATAAGTAATGCAGAAGCCAAGGCATATGCCATATATATTGATGTTAGAGCTGCAACCAAAAATCCTGTTAGGGCTGCCATTCTCAGCGGCACAACTGAGAATGAGGTTATGCCTGTCAAAGCAAATGATACCATCTTTCTCATGCTATATTTGGTGGTTCCGGAGAAGCGTTTATTTGGTAGGTATTGTACATTAGTTGTTTTGAATCCTAACCAGCCGAATATCCCCCTTAAGAAAAGCTCTCTTTCACCCAGATTCTTGATATTATCAATTATTTTCTTGTCAATTAGCCTGAAGTCTGCACTCCCCTCTTCCAGCTTTACGTCAGTAAAGACTGAAAATAATCTATAGAAATATCTCGAGGAATACTTTTTAAATGAAGCATTTTTATTAGCATCAATTCGTATTGCATTTACTATATCGTATCCCGATTCCCATTTTTTGATCAAATCCTTAATAAGCTCTGGAGGATGCTCAAGATCGCAGTCAAGAGTTATCGCTGCGTCTCCATTGCAATTGCTATAACCGGCTATTAAGGCTGATTGATGCCCAAAATTTCTGCTGAAGGAGATTAATTTTACCGCTTTGTCGGTTTGAATAAGATTTAAAATATTCCTTTCTGTATTATCGGTGCTCCCATCATCAACAAATATGATCTCATACTTATATTCAGACCCGGTCAGTACATTTTTTATCCTTTCATAAATTACTTCTATATTTTCCTCTTCATTATACGCAGGGAGTATTATCGAGAGCATCATCACAGTTTCATCCCATACCTTCTGCGAAATCTAACTTGATATACGGCCACTTTATTTAAAAATATTTCGGATATTTAACGGCGGTGTAGAGTCCCGAAATTATTTCGCCTATCATCTAAGCTTGGACGCATAGTCCAAGATATGGTATGTGTTTAGCTCTACATAATCAGCATCTGCAGGCTATCTCCTATATTTATAAAATTGAGATTTATGCGTAAACGTTTTTGCAGTATCAAGGCGATTGATATCGA
>MVQR01000106.1 GCA_002067815.1 Syntrophus sp. PtaB.Bin001
TAGGTTGATATGCAAGGTGATTCCGCTATGGTCGGAAAACGATTTAAAAAATTCCCTGATCAGTTGCAGATCAAATTCACCGGCTCTCCCTCCGGATAAATAAGACACATTATACACAAGATAAGGCCTTCCCGAAATATCAATGTTTACGGCACAAAGGGTTTCATCCATGGGTACGGTAGCTGATCCATAACGGGTTATTCCTGTCTTATCGCCTATTGCTTCCTTTATTGCCTCTCCCAGACAAATACCCATGTCCTCAACAAGGTGATGATCATCAATTGCCGTATCTCCCCGTCCCTTAACCTTCAGATCAAAAAGTCCATGTCTAGCAAAGAGATTGAGCATGTGGTCCAAGAATGGAATAGAGGTGTCCAAAACTGACTGACCACTGCCATCAATATTGATTTCCAAAGATATATCCGTCTCGGCAGTACGCCTATGCACATTACCCCGTCTCATAATCGCTTCCATAGTTATCCCCGGTCAATTCCTCATCAGTCTTGTGGTAAATTTCAAATCAGATTCATATGACTTTATTAAGGGGGTATTCGATAATCCCTTCTGCTCCGGCTTCCTGTAATAGTGGAATTAAATCCCTCACGGAATTCGCATTAAGAATCGTTTCAATAGCGAGCCAGTCCGTAGAATACAAATTAGATATCGTGGGAGCCTTCAAAGAAGGCAGCAAACGTATAACGCCATCCAGATTTTTCTTGGCGACATTCATCTTGATTCCCACCTTGCCCATGGCTTGGAGAGAACCATTCAGAAGGGTGCGGATCTGCTCGATCTTCTGTCTTTTCCAAGGATCGTTCCACGCTGCATGATTGGCAATCAAAACCGTATTGGTACGCATCAATTCATGAATAATCTTTAAATTATTGGCTCTGATGGTGCTTCCCGTCTCTGTTACTTCAACGATCGCATCGACAAGGCCTTCAACCACCTTGGCTTCAGTCGCCCCCCAGGAAAATTCTACATGAACGTTAATGTTTCTTTCCTTGAAATAACGTTCCGAAAAACGAAGCAGCTCAGTTGAAATACGTTTTCCTTCGAGATCTTCGATTCTTTGAATAGGAGAATCCTCCCTGACCACAAGCACCCATCTCGCCTGCTTGGCCGATGTTTTTGAATAAATCAGATCCTGTATTTCAACCACATCCGATCCATTCTCAACAATCCAGTCTTTACCGGTCAAACCCATATCGAGTGTCCCGTCTTCTACATATCGTGACATTTCCTGTGCCCTTACCAGAGTGCAGGAGAGCTCATCGTCGTCTACATCGGGAAAGTAGCTTCTGCTGTCATAGGTTATATTCCAACCCGCCCTTTTAAAGAGGTCAACGGTCTTAGTTTCAAGGCTGCCCTTGGGTATCCCCAGTTTCAACTTGTTCATTTATAGACATCCTCCGGATTAAATAACCGTTCACCAACAATTTCAAAAGATCCGGCGGTTATCTTTCGATAGAAACACGATCTGTAACCGGTATGGCAGGCTGCTCCGGTCTGCTGAACTTTCAAGAGAATCGTATCCGCATCGCAGTCGATCGTGATTTCTTTGACAACTTGATAATGCCCTGAAGTTTCTCCCTTAACCCAGAGACTGTTTCTGGAGCGGCTCCAGTAGGTTGCTTTTTCGGTCTCCAGAGTTTTAAGCCATGCTTCGCGGTTCATATAAGCCAGCATTAACACGTCACCTGTTTTATGATCCTGAACAATTGCCGGGATCAACCCATTTCCCTTTTCAAAATCAGGTTCCAACATCCTGTATCTCCTTAAAAATATCAGCTTCCACAGATGCGAACTAAATAAAATTTAACCAACAATAAAGCGATTGATGCTAATTTAAATGGCAATGATTATCAAGCATTTTTTCCATTTCACTGTGATTTTCCTTGACTTTCGTTTTATTGAGACCTATCTCTTAACGTATGTTTTTTGCCGATTGATCTGGATCTGCCCGTTTATTTCAACAATATAATTTTTTTAAAACATTCTATCCATAAAATTCAAAGGAGGTACACTGTAATGCCACTACTGACCGGCGGCGCGATTTCTGCTTTTCTGGGATTGATAGGACTTATCTTCTGGTGGTCTTATTTTGTGGCAATCCTGAAGGGAGCTGTTCCTATTTTTCTGATTCTTGGAGGAATTCTAGCCGTTTATATAGGATTTGACGATATTCAAGACAAGTTAAATCGCGAAAGACAGAAGCAAGAGGAAGAATTGGCAAGAGCCAGAGAAGAAATCGAAGCAGTGAAAGCACAGACCGACCAGTATCGTGAGGAATTGGAAAGACTGAAAGAAGATGCCCGGAAGAAATCATCGCAAGAATGAATTCGGTGCAACCGGTTGAAGAAATAGAGAGTCCCCGGATCATCAAAAAGGCAACCGGACATGACCGGTAAGTCACTGAAAAGATTATTATTAGTTACTTCCCTATATGCACTCATTTTTCAATCCAAAAAGTATTGCCGTCATCGGAGCAACCCCCAAAACCTTTAAAGGCGGGTACGCCATCCTCAAAAATCTAATAACAACTTTTAATGGGAGGATTTATCCCATTAATCCTCAGCATACCCATATTGAAGGTATCCCCTGCTTTCCAACAATTACAGACATTCCGGACGCTGTTGATCTTGCTATAATTTTCATTGCCGCTTCTTTGGTTCCTGAAGCTCTGGAACAATGTGAAGCAAAGGGCGTTCAAGGCGTTATGATCGAATCAGGCGGATTCGCCGAAGCGGATGAAAAAGGGAAAAGCCTTCAAAACGCAATAAAGAGTTTTGTTCAACGAACAGGCATCCGTGTTTGGGGACCGAACTGTATGGGACTTAGCGACGGCATCCGGGGGTACATTTTTTCATTCACGGATCCGAAGTTATTGCCGTATTGTCTGGTACCCGGTCCGGTATCGCTCATTGTTCAAAGCGGTATGATCTCCGCAGGATTTATCATCGATATTTTAAGTAACGGCGTTACCGGTTTCAGCAAGGTCTGCTCCATCGGCAACAAAGTGGATATAAATGAAAGCGATGTCCTTTCCTATCTTCTGGAAGATCAGGATACCTGCTGCGTCGGGCTCTACCTTGAATCTTTCGTCAACGGCAGACGATTTGTGGACATATGCCGGAATAGCAACAAACCCGTGGTCGTTCTGAAGGGCGGCAGAAGCCGCAAGGGCGCAGAGGCTGCCGTCAGCCACACGGCCAGTCTGGCAGGCAATTATCAGGTTGCTGCAGGTGCGCTTGCGCAGGCCGGGGTTTATGAAGCAAGAGATTTCAAGCAGCTTGTCGATTTCTGCCGTACACTCGCTTTGTATCCCCCAAGGCCGAACAATTCCAAGGGACGAATAGCGGTAGTCACATTCAGCGGCGCCTCGGGCATAGTATCCGCCGACATGATGGAAGAACAAGGACTTACCCTTGCAGAGCTCTCCGAAGCAACTAAAACTCGTCTGAAGGGCATTTTCCCCTCATGGATGCCGGTCGCCAATCCGGTTGACATTTGGCCGGCCATAGAGCAGCATAGCGGCACCGACTTGGATATCTACAGTCTTGCCCTGGAAGCATGCCTCGAAGATCCCGAAGTGGACGCCGTTCTCCTGCATACCTTTTCCGGATATACAAAAGTAAAACTGGATCTACAGGAGTATTCCAGGCTCAGCCGATCCACCGGCAAGCCCGTGCTTGTCTGGCTGCTGGGCAATCGTGAGAAGGCCTTTCTGGCTCAGAAAGCGGCCCGCGACTGCGGCGTTCTCGTATTCCCGGAACTTTCCCGAGCAGTTGAATGCTTATCCATTCTTTTCCAAAGACCAGGAATCATGCCAAAATCAGAGCATAGGCAGCCTGAATTTCCAGATGGTCCTCAAGACATTCCTGCCGAAGCTTTAGATATTCTTGAAAAGGGAATTGGTCCTCTGGATGAACAGGCGTCAAAAAGTATTCTAAAGTCTTTTGGAATTCCCACCGTCGAAGAGACATTGATAACTGATCCGCATGAATGTAAAGATAATGCAACACACATGGGATTCCCACTGGTAATGAAAGGAGTTCAGCCGGGGATTGTCCATAAAACGGAACTGGGACTTATCGAATTGAATATCGACAGGCCGGATGCTGCGATGCAGAGTTTTGAGCGGATCATGCTTAAAATGAATGGACGGGGCTCGATCTTGATGCAAAAGCAGCTAAAAGGAGACGTGGAGTTGATCCTGGGGGCCATCCGTGATCCCCAATTCGGCCCCTGTGTCATGATCGGGATTGGAGGCACCCTGGCAGGTCTCATCGACGACACGGTATTTACAATTGCTCCTTTTAACAAAGAAGAAGCCGTCAACGCCATCGGAAGGCTGCGAACCCAGGAGATTATCAATGGATTCCGCGGCACAAAACCTGTTGATCGTAATGTGATTGCATCCTTCATGGTCACCTTGGGTCGAATGATGATCGATTACCCCCGAATACGGGAAATTGACATCAATCCTGTCATTGTTTCCGGCAACAGCGCTGTTGCCGTAGACGCAACGATTGTTTTAAGCGACTGCCAAGTGCAATAGAATAGGCACAGATCTTGATCTATTCTTGTTGCCCACATCATTAAAGATATTTTAAATAGCAAAGACCCCTCAATGCAGTCCGCTCAAAGCGGTAATATCAAAGCTTATTTTTAAGATAGAAGGATATCTTTATAAAAAATTTAAGACTCTTCCTTAAATGCAATTCACATTCAATACACTGCCGCATCGTTTCGGCTTTGACGCTGAATTTTTGTTCTCGTTTTCTGACAATAATCTGTTTTCTTTTTTCTGTTTCTTCGATCCTAATCGATCATTTCAGCAACCAGGTTATTGCGGGAACAATCTATAAGTATCGCGATCAGAATGGGATCATTCATCTCACCAATATCCCTACGGAAGAAAGATTCCGGCATAAAGAGATCATTCATTACAAGGACAGCGGTTCCATTGATTCACAGTTGATTCGCAAAAATCTGAATCGTTTTCTGCAGTCATCAACAATTAAAGAATACTTAAACACGCCTAAAGATTCTAAAGATGCAACGCCAAAGGGAATCCCAGTTCCCGGCCGGATCAGTTCCTCTTACGGGAACCGAGTCAACCCCGTAAGTGGAAGATTCCAGGTTCACAAGGGTGTAGATATGGCATGTGAAATGGGAACACCGATCAGGGCGACGGCTGACGGCATTGTCGTTTTTTCCGGATGGAGCGGCGGCAGCGGCAATCTTGTTGTCCTGGAACACGGATTGGGATTTTCCACCTGCTATGCACACAACATGACCAATATTGTTCAACCCGGCCAAAAAGTCCAGAGAGGCGATGCCATTGCCTATGTAGGTTCGACGGGTTACTCGACCGGTCCTCATGTCCATTATGAAATATGGGAAAACGGCATCCCGATTGATCCTTCTTCATACCTGCTAAAGTAGTTTTTTCGCGACGATTGAGATACATCAATTTAAGGGGGTTGCACCTTGCAAATCAAGCACCCTTTTGTTATGACCCTTCCAAGGAGGAAAGATCATGAAAAATAAAGAAAACAGGAAAATGCTGGCCGACAATCCCGCACTTGAGAACGAAATAAGACGTCAAGCGGAAAACGATGAAATCAGCTGCCCAAAGGCCATGCAAATTGCCGCACAGTTCGGAGAACCTACCCTGGACTTGGGGCAAAGGTTTGATGAGATGAAAATCCGAATCGTTCAATGTCAACTGGGGCTTTTCGGTTGCCTGTCGGGGAAAAAGATAGTGGAACCAGCTTCGGAGGTATCTTCCGAACTTGAAGAAGAAATCAGGCAAGCGGTTAGAGGGAATTACCTTCCTTGTAAAGAGGCATGGGCCATCGCCGCAAAAAGAAAGCTGCCGAAAATGGCCGTTTCCTCAGCCTGCGAAACCCTGAAGATCAAGATAAAACCCTGTCAGCTGGGGGCTTTTTAGGATTGTCTGTCTTGGTAATCCTGAAGGTACCTTGTTGCCACAGCAATCATTAGCCGGGCATTCTCCCGGGCATGAGCCACAATCTGTTCAACCGTCAATGGTGTCTCAACCAGACCGTTGGCATAATTATCAATGGAACAAAGAGCCCCATAGGCCAGACCGAGTTCCTGCGCCGTCACGGCTTCACTGGCCAGAGTCATACCCACCAGATCGGCAAACCGGGAAATCATCCGAATTTCGGCACGTGTCTCCAGGCGAGGTCCTGGCATTTGAAAGTAAACCCCCCTCTCAACAACGTTCACATGACTCTCTCTTGCCGCCTCAATAAGATGCCTTCTCACCGCCGGATCTAGTTGCGGAGTCAAATGCGCATCCCGAGTCCGGATTATATTGGGAATTCCGCTCAGCAGGATGAAGTCATCAGGAACCATGATCGTTCCGGGCTTCCATTTAAGGTGCAGTGAACCAGCGGAATTGACGGCGACTATTTCTCTTACGCCCAAGTCGGCAAAGGCCTTCATGTTCGCCTGATGATTGATGCGGTGGGGCAGGATGTATTGTTCCGAATCCGTTCCGTGCCGCGGAATAAAAACAACTGCGTCGGAACGCAAGACAACGGCTTTTCCGTATTCTGTTTCAATATGCATTTCCTGAAGATCGCCGAACAGTTCACTACCCCGCGGTATTACCGTTCCGGAAATCACTCCCAAAGGTCGCATAAGATCTCCTTCTTCTAAATCCGGCTATGATTCTTCCTGGACAGGACCAACGATATAAGAAAAAATCGGATAAAAATGCCACGGATAACGCACTTTGAGGGAAATTAACGCGCCCCACTCCGTAAAATGGCGTTTCTATAACAGATGTCAATTTTTCTGTCAAAAAATGACGGTATCTTTTTCCTTTTTCATAATATTGAAAATGGAATTGACATCTACAAGAAGGATATGACATAGACACAATTAGAGAAACACCATTCCGAAAAAAGGAGGTATCCGTCATGGGTACAGAGGAATCCCTGCTTCATGTAACCGATGCCAATTTCGAGGAAGAGATCATTAAATCGGACAAGCCTGCTCTGGTCGATTTCTGGGCTACATGGTGCGGTCCCTGCCGGGCCATCGGCCCCTTGGTAGAAGACCTTGCCGAGACTTACAAGGGCAGGGTCAAAATATCAAAACTGAATGTTGACGAGAATCCGAAAACCGCTGCAGACTTCGGAGTACGAAGCATCCCCACATTGATCTTGTTCAAGGATGGCAAGGTAATGGACACGGTGGTAGGCGTCATCTCGCGGGAAAGGCTGGAAGCCTTTGTTAATCAAAGCCTTTAATGACCGGGAGATAAAGATAAGATCCTTATGA
>MVQR01000107.1 GCA_002067815.1 Syntrophus sp. PtaB.Bin001
ATAAACACGCGCCCTTCCCTCGCCTGAGCGAGGGCTTTTCTGAGTATCTCGCCATTAATGCCATCTATTTTGATATCCATTTGCATGGCGGTAATTCCTTTCCGGGTTCCGCAGACCTTGAAATCCATATCCCCGGCATGATCCTCGTCACCGAGAATGTCGGAAAGAATGACTACCTGGTCGCCCTCCTTGAGCAAACCCATGGCAATTCCCGCAACTACATCCTTTACCGGAACGCCGCCATCCATGAGGCTGAGTATACCGCTGCAAACCGTGGCCATGGATGAGGAACCGTTGGAGGAGAGGATCTCAGAAACAACGCGGATGGTATAAGGAAACTCTTCAGGGGAAGGAAGCACCGGCATTAACGCCTTTCTTGCCAGGTTGCCGTGGCCGATTTCGCGCCGTCCCGGACTTCGCAATGACTTTGCTTCACCCACGCAATAAGGGGGAAAATTGTAGTGAAGGATGAAGGAGCGTGTTTCTTCCCCTGCCACATAATCCAGACGCTGTTCATCAGCTGAGGTCCCCAGTGCAAGAGCGGCAAGTGACTGGGTTTCCCCACGATTAAATATGGCAGATCCGTGCGCCCTTGGCAGAATTCCTACTTCCGAACTGATAGCGCGGATATCCGTATAGGATCGACCGTCTATACGTTGCTGCTCTTTCAAAATCACATCCCGGACAATGCGTTTCTCCAGTGCTTCCAGCGCAGCCGCCGTCCGTAACCGCAGCCCCGTATCATCAGAAGCGACACCCTTAATAACCGAATCTCTAATCTGATCCAAGGCAGCGTGTCGATCCAGCTTTCTCGGCATCTTGTAGGCATCGCGAATCTTGGCAGCCGCCTTTTCAGAGATTTCCTCAAGGAGGGAATTATCCACTTCAACGGCATCGAAAGCCCTTTTTGTCTTGCCGATAGCAGCTCGAAGCTGTTCTTGCAATTCCACAGCTGGACGCATGCATTCAAGACCGAACTCGATCGCCGCGATAACTTGATTTTCCTCGACTTCCAGAGCGTTTCCCTCCAGCATTACGAGATTAACATCAAAAGGTCTGCCATCAGTCCCCGGGACGATCTTCCTGCCGACCAGGAAAAGGTTAAGATCTCCCTTTTCCTGCTCTTCCATTGAGGGATTGCAGATAAACCGGCCATCCACTCGTCCAACCCGGACACCGGCTATGGGTCCCTTGAAGGGGATGTCGGATATTTCAAGCGCCGCCGATGCACCCAACAGGGCAGCGACATCCGAATCGTTTTCATTATCGACAGACAGAACAGTTGCTACGAGTTGGGTTTCATAGCAGTACCCCTTGGGAAACAGTGGACGGATGGAACGATCGATAACCCGTGATGTTAAAATCTCACGTTCGTTGGGCCGCCCTTCTCGTTTGAAGAACCCGCCGGGAATTTTGCCCGCGGCATAGGTCATTTCCTGATAATCCACCGTAAGGGGGAGAAAATCCACTCCTTCTCTGGCTGTCTTGAGAGAAACCGCCGTCACCATAACAACGGTATCCCCATAAATCACCATAACAGCGCCGTCTGCCTGGCCTGCAACATAACCAGTTTTTATGGAAATGTTTCTCCCGGCGAATTCCACACTAAAAGCTGTACTCATTTTATAATCCCCTCTCTATTGACCAATAATCAGGTAATGAAAACCATAAGCACACTGCCTCATAAGAAATCCTAACTTCAGGGGGAAAGGATCATTAAATCTAAAAAGCAACTCGGTTCACAAATTAACCTGTGTTGGATGATTTTTGGTCAGGGCGTTACCTTTAAGGGAGTAAGGAGTAAAGCCGGAGGTGTAAAGCCCAAAAATACCAGGGAAACACCTGCTGCCTTATACCTCAGGCTTTACCGCTTACTCCACACTTGTGCCCCATCCGAAAAAAATTTATTTTCTCAAACCAAGGCGCTGGATTATCTGTCTGTATCGCTCAATATTTTTATTTTTCAGATAATCAAGAAGTCGTCTTCGCTGACCGACCAATTTCAGCAATCCTCGACGGGAATGATGGTCTTTTTTATGGATCTTGAAATGATCAGTCAGATATTCAATCCTTGCACTCAAAAGCGCTATCTGGACTTCGGGAGATCCAGTATCTTTCTCATGCAGCTGATAATTTCCAATAATATTCTCTCTTTGATCAGAACTTAACACGGCTTTCTTCTCCTCCTAAACAATTTGATCTATTGTAATTGCGCCGGCATTCTTCCGGCGGCTCGGTTTATCTTACCCAAATAAAGAAAAAAGAAATTTCAAGGGTTATCATGAAAAACCCTCAAAATTTTGACCATCGGTTGTTCAATGTTATCTGTGGTTAAATGATCCGCACCACACGAGATTTTTGCAACGGCGACAAGCCCGCCGCCAGTGGTGAGGAACTTTACCATATCTCCATCGGCAAGGGAAGGAATATGATAATATTGGAGGCTGCTTTCATCAGGCCGGCGGCCCTCTCTGATCTTACCCGCCAGTTCCTCATCGATCTCTATAGAGGTCATCTGTTGCAATCCTCCGCTCAGTGGAATCATCCTGGTCAAAAGTGTTTTCTTGCGTTCCTTGTCAGGTATATTGTCAAGTGCCACCGCTGAATCCAGATGGAAATAGCCACTTCGTATCCTACGGAGTGCCGCAAGGCATGCTCCGCAACCCAAGCGCTCTCCCAAATCGGCACAGAGAGATCGGATGTAGGTCCCCTTTGAACAGGCCACTCTGAAAGTGACATAGGGAAGTGCGATATCTTCCAGAGTCGAAGAATAAACCGTGACGGTTCGTGGAGACGGGGTAATGTCAATCCCCTTTCTTGCCCAGGAGTAAAGCGGTTTTCCCTTGAACTTTATCGCCGAATATCGGGGAGGCTCCTGAGTGATCGTGCCGGTAAAAAAATGCAAGGCTTCGCGGATCAGGCCTTCGTCAACTTCCGGTTCCCGGCGGTCCGTGATTCGTCCTTCCGTATCCATTGTTTCAGTCTTAACGCCGAGCAGCATTGTTGCCTGATATTCTTTATCGTCCTGTGAGAGAAACTGTGCCAGTTTGGTTGCTTCATTGATGCAGATGGGAAGCACTCCTGTGGCCAGAGGATCGAGCGTGCCCGTATGCCCGACCTTACGGGCTCCCAGTATACGTTTGACTTCCTGAACCATCTTTTGCGAGGTTTTTCCCGATGGCTTGTCAAGAATTAAAATACCGTCCATAAACTCAAATTCCGTTCTTTATCACGTCCAGAACCCTGCGCTTGACGGTGGCAAAATCGCCCTCTATCCGGCAGGCTGACGCATTCCTGTGCCCTCCGCCGTCAAAAGCGCGAGCCACCCGCTCCACATCAACCGCACCTTTGGAACGGAAACTAACCTTGAAACGCTCATCAGTCTGTTCACTGAAAAGTACAGATACCTCCACCCCCTGTATCGATCTGGGAAGATCTACAAAACCTTCCGTATATTCCGGAACAGCGCCGACGGCTTGCAGAGCTTTTTGCCACACGACCATGGACCCGACCCGTCCTCCTAGATCAAAGGTCAATGTATCCAATGCCTTGGCCAGCAACCTGATTTTAGCCAAGGGATTGTTCTCATAAATGTTCTCTGATATTTCTTGTGGATTAGCCCCCCATCCAACGAGATTTCCGGCTGCGAGCAATGTTTCCTTTCCGGTGCTTCCATAATGAAAGCCACCGGTATCCGTAAGAAGAGCCGCATAAAGATTGGTAGCAATTTCACGGGTTATGCAACCGTCCATCCGGGAGATAATCCGGTATATCAATTCACCTGCGGAACTCGCCCGGGGATCGACGTAGGAAACTTCACAGAATCTGGAATTGGAGATATGGTGGTCGATATTAACTATTGTTCCGATACCGGCGATTTGTTCCGCCCCCTTGCCGACCCGGCTCAGGTCGCTGCAATCCACAACAAATGCAGTGTCATACTTACTGATATCCGGAAGATCATTAAGAATCACTTCACTGCCGGGAAGGAACCTGTAATTCTCTGGAGTTAAGTCCTGATTGTAAATATCCGCCGCTTTACCCAACTGCCGGAATAAGGCGAAAAGAGCCAACTCCGACCCCAGAGCATCGCCATCCAGTCTTTCATGGGAAGTTATGAGGAACGCCTTGTGACGTTTTATGATATCAAGAATCCGTTCTATCATCATCCTCCCTGTGAATTTCGCTTATCAGCTTATCAATACGGCTTCCGTAGGCAAAAGAGGTATCCTGTTTGAAGATTAGATCCGGCACATAGCGCAACTTCAATCGCTTTCCCAGTTCCTTCTTTATAAAACCGCCTGCTTTCTGCAAGCCTTCAAGGGTTTCAGGATGACAGGAATCTTCTCCCAGTTCCACAAAAAAAATCTTGGCTGTCCGAAGGTCGTCGCTCATCTTGACCCCGGTAACCGTAAGCCTGCTGACTCGCGGATCGCGTATCCTTCTCAGAAGGATATCAGCAATTTCCACTTTTACCAGATCGGCTACCCGGTCAGCCCTTTTAAACTGCAACATGACTATCCCCTGACGACAGATTCATCATCAATTTATACATTTTGACATATTATCCGACACAGCAAAGCGAGAAACAGGAAGAGGCCGCCGCTACCCCTGATCATATTTACCGCAATGGTCCTCAAAATGAGGCATGGCATCCGATATGGTGACGATTTCAATCTTGCTGTTCATTACTTCGGCCAGTTGAAGCTCATCAATGAACGAAAGTATATGATCGACTTTGCCGTTGACATAGCGCGCATCATTCCCCACAACGCAAAACCCGATTCTTGCACGCTTCCAGGAGTCATTTTCGCCGATTTCAGCAATGGATACATTAAAAGCATTCTGCGTCCGCTGCAGAATCCGCTTCAAAACCCCCCTTTTTTCCTTCAAAGATCGGCTCTCGGCAATCCAAAGTTCAATAAGTCCCGATCCGATGACCATCGCAATGTCTTATCCCTTGTCATCATTCCCCTTCAGGAAGCTGAGAATAACCCTTTCCTGAAGAATTCCGTGTTTTAAATTTATAGTTTACGCTCTATCTTTTCATTGACATAGGCCTCGATCTGATCTCCAACCCGAAGATCATTGAAACCTTCAATGCCGATCCCGCACTCAAATCCAGCCAGCACCTCCTTGACGTCATCCTTGAATCGCCTTAGAGAACCGATCTTTCCATCGAAAACAACGGCGCCATCCCGAACCAGTTTGACATTAGCTTTTCGGGTCACCTTCCCGTCCGTTATAAAACTGCCGGCTACCGTTCCGACCTTTGGAACGCGGAACAGATCCCTCACTTCTGCGCGGCCCAGAACAACTTCCTTATATTCGGGTTCGAGAAGCCCTTCCATGGCGGCTCTGATATCGGCAATGACGTTATAAATAATGTCATATAGTTTGATGTCGACACCCTCTGACTCGGCAAGTTCCACAACCCGGGCATCAGGCCGGACATTAAAACCGATGATGACGGCATTGGATGCCGACGCCAGCATGACATCAGTTTCCGTAATCGCCCCGGTTGAACCATGAATCACTTTCAGTTTGATGTCGTCAGTGCTCAATTTGGTCAAAGCATCCGTCAGGGCCTCGATCGATCCCTGTACATCGGCGCGGATGATTACATTCAACTCTTTAACGCCTTCCTTCATTTTTTCGTACAACTGCTCCAGAGTGATTTTCGAAGTCGCAGAAAGTTCCCGTTCCCGTTCCTTTCGCATCCAGTAATCACCTATGCTGCGGGCCTTCTTTTCATCCTCGACGGCATTAAATTCTGCACTCACCTGCGGCACCCCCGAGAAACCGATTACCTCAACGGGAGTCGCCGGCCCGGCTTCTTTGATTCTTCGCCCCTGGTCGTCACTCATAGCCCGGACACGTCCATACTCCGTCTTACAGACGAAAGCATCGCCTTCGTGCAGGGTTCCTTCCTGGATCAAGACCGTTGCCACCGGGCCTCGTCCGCGGTCCAGTCTCGCTTCGATCACAACACCTCTTGCCGGACGATCCGGATCAGCCTTAAGTTCCAGGATATCCGCCTGAAGTAGAATAAGCTCAAGAAGTTCTTCGATACCGATTTTCTGCTTTGCCGACACTTCACTGAAGATCGTATCGCCGCCCCATTCTTCAGGAACAAGAGCGTATTCCGTCAGTGCCTGTTTTATTCTACCAGGATCGGCTTCCGGCTTGTCAATTTTATTGATGGCCACAATAATGGGCACTCCGGCAATCTTGGAGTGATTGATGGCCTCCACGGTCTGGTCCATGACTCCATCGTCCGCCGCAACAACCAGCACCACGATATCCGTTACCTGAGCTCCCCGAGCGCGCATGGCGGTAAAGGCTTCATGGCCAGGCGTATCGAGAAACACGATCTCCCGCCCCTTGAGGTTGACATGATAGGCACCGATCGCCTGGGTGATTCCACCGGCCTCGCCCTCCGTAACCCTTGATTTACGGATGGCATCCAACAGTGAAGTCTTACCGTGATCAACATGGCCCATAATTGTGACGACAGGTGCCCGAGGCTTCAAATTCTCGACAGAGGATTCAACTTTGTAAGTTGACTCGTCATATTCCATTCCCGCCTGCTCGACCTGATAATCGAATTCCGCGGCAATCAGGGATGCGGCATCAAAGTCGATCGATTGGTTAATTGTCACCATCAACCCCATCCGCATCAGTTTGTTTATGACCTCCCCGGCCTTGACCCCCATTTTCTTAGCCAGATCCCCCACGGTAATCGTTTCACCGATACGAATCCGTCTTTTGATCGCCTTGGGAACGGTTATCTCCGTCTTTTTCATCTTGACAACCGTGGCTTTTTTATCTTCCTTCCAGCGAGCCGGCTTTGCAACGCGCTCGACGACTTCCTCTTCCAACTCTTTGCGAAAATCTTTCTTTTCGATTTCTTTTCGTAATACCGTCTTTTTCTTGGCAGGCAGTTGCTCCGCCATTCGAATTTCATCGCCGATCTTCGCTTTTTTCTTCGGCCTTTCGGTCTCGACCTTGAGAGCCTCCTTTTCTTTGGGCACACCAGGAACCGGAGCAATTTTCACTTCCGGTTTTTTGATTGCCTCGCGTTGCGGAGGTTTAGCGGCCGGAGGTGCCGCTTCAGTCGGACGCTGCGCTACCTGCGGTCTTCCTTCTTTCCTGGACGGAAAAGTTTTTCCCTTCGCAGGACCTTCTATAACATGTAAAGGTTTTACCGACTCAGGAACAATCTTTGGAGTTGGAGGCGCAACAGCTTTCTCAGGTTTTACT
>MVQR01000108.1 GCA_002067815.1 Syntrophus sp. PtaB.Bin001
ACTTTTATCCGTTTTGATTCCACATCGCCGAACGATTTAAATGCCCTCTCGATGGCGCTGAGGTTGGCAACCAGGGCCTCATCTGCGGCGAATTCGATCAGGTATGCCTGAATAGCTTCCAGGGCGGCATATGCCTTTTTCAGCTTTCCGTTTCCATCTTCGATGAGTTTCCTGTAGCTTCTTGTCTTTTCTTCTGCTTCGACAATTGCCCGTTCCTTCTCTGCAATCTGCTTTTTCTGCTCGCCCAGCCGGGAGTCGAGGTCCCGTACCTTTTTGATGACCTCTGCTTCCGATTGCTGACGGATGCGCGACTCATTCAGTCGGTATTCCGCGTATTGTCTTGCGGCAAGCGCCTCTGCACCGGCTTTTTCCTTCTCAGGCAGAGTGGCGATGTCTTTTTGGAGTTCTCTGGTCTCACTTTCCTGCAACTCACGCAAGGTTGCCAGCCCCCGGTAATCTCCTTCCAAACGAAGTGCCCGAAGGGATCTTTCCAGTCTGATTGATTCCGGACCAAACACCTGAAGGCGCTGTTCAAAATCCTGCTGCTTATGATCCAGCTCCGCCAGCTCCTTTTCCAGAATGGCCATTCCTTCAAGCCTGCTTAGGGTCTTTTCCCTTTCCTTCATCTTGACGACAAGTTCGGCTTCCTGGTTCTGCTTTTCTTTCAGGCTGTCCTGCAAGTACCGCTCTTCGTCTTCACTAAGGATTTCGATACCCTTCAGTTCGGCCTCCAACAGATCGAGTTTATCCAACTCGCCGGCGCGACGCTCGTGAACTTTCCTGGATATTCGGCTGTAGATTTCCGTGCCGGTAATCTGTTCCAGGATAGGCGCCCGTTCACTGGGAGGGGCCTGGAGAAATACGGCGAATCCGCCCTGGGCTAGGAGCATCGAACGGGTGAAGCGCTCGAAATCCATTCCCGCTACTTTCTCTATGAAATCTCCGACTTGGGCAATCTTCGATTCCAGGATTTTGCCGGTATCGGCATCGGCAATTTCATGCCTGGCCTGTTGCAATTCGCCGTATGGCTTTTTGTAGGCGCGCTGCTGGCTCCAGTGGCAGCGGTACCTCCCCTTCGCCGTCTCGAAGGTCACCTCGGCGAAGCATCTGCCCGTCTGGCGCGACATGATTTCGTTGCCACTCTTCGTGATCTTGCCGAGACGGGGGGTGCTGCCGTAGAGGGCAAGGCAAATTGCGTCCATGATTGTCGTCTTGCCCGCCCCCGTCGGGCCGGTAATGGCAAAGATGCCGTCGGATGCGTAATCGGGATGGGTAAAATCGATCTGCCACTCGCCGGTTAGTGAATTCAGGTTTTCGAATCTAACGTTGAGAATCCTCATGTTTTTTTCTCTACTCCGCCATAGGGTTTTCCTCATTGAGAGAGATAAGAATTTCCTGGTAGGCGCTCAGAAAAGCGGGACGATTTTCCATTGGAATGTCGTGAGCTTCCAGACAGCGTTCGAAAACATCCGTTACGTCCAGGTCGTCGAGCGTTTCCTTTCCGGTCATCCTGCTCAGGGCGTGTTCCACGATCCCTTTGTTTTTGACGAGGAGAATCTCCAAACCGGTCCCTTCGACGGCCTTCTCCAGGAGAGCACGCAAATCTCCGGCAATTT
Organism: Syntrophus sp. PtaB.Bin001; assembly: GCA_002067815.1. GTDB lineage: Bacteria > Desulfobacterota > Syntrophia > Syntrophales > Syntrophaceae > Syntrophus. Next base: position 1,617 of record MVQR01000108.1, read on the forward strand.
CCCTCCCTTCATAGAGAACCTCCAGCCAGGCATTACTCCCCCGCGACTTCAACTCCTCGATGTCCCGGACAATAGTCTGCCGGTCTCCCCGCAGAGTCTGCAATTCCCGGAATCGAGGTACGGGAATGTCGGCAACACGAGGGGATTCATCGGAAAATTCCACAAGAACAAGACTCTTTCCCTGTAGGCTTTCGCCGAAACCGATCGGAAGAGGAGAGCCCGAATAGCGGATAAAATCGGAACCGCCTACAGTTTGCGGGATATGGAGATGCCCCAGGGCAAGGTAGTCGATATGATCGGGGAATACATCTGTTCCGACATGCAGAAGTGTGCCGATGTACAACTCGCGCACCCCGTCGCCATCGACGGTTTTACCGCCGGCGGTGTACAGATGCCCCATGGCAACGATGGGCACGGGGCTTTTCAGCCGGGAACATTTTTCCCGGGCCGCGTCATACACCCGCCGGTAATGATCCCGAATCCCTTCGATTATTTTCCGCTCCTTGTCCTCGACGCTTTCTCCGGCTTCGGCAGTACGGATGTCCCTGTCCCGGAGGTAGGGAACGGCGCAGACGATCAACAGGGGCTCTCTATCCGGTCCCTTGATGGTGATCAATTCGTCGTCGGGAGAATCGGATGCACATCCTACGACGTGAATGTTGAGGAATTTCAGGAGTTCTCGGGGAGCGTTCAAAAAGGAGGGCGAATCGTGATTTCCCGCCGTGATCACTATGTGACGGCGAGGCGAGGCAGCCACGCGGCAGAGAAAGCGGTAATAAATTTCCTGTGCGCTGTTGCTGGGGGTGCTGTTGTCAAACACGTCGCCCGCCACCAGCAGCACATCAATGTCTTCTTGCTCGATAAGATCAGCCAGCCAGTTCAGGAAGGCTTCGTACTCGTCATATCGCTTGCGACCATACAGGGCACGGCCGAGATGCCAGTCGGAGGTGTGGAGAATCTTCATGAATTTCCTGTTTTTTTGTTTTCTCCAATCCTTTAAATCATAGCAGTCAATTGTTCCTCTGATATCCTGAATCACAGAGCTCAGGGCATTATTCCGATTCCATATCAAAGCGCTATCTACGTTGGCTGCATTATCGGCTCCTTGACATACTTCTATGTGTACCTGCGTCGGCTCTTATGATCATCTTTGATCTGGAATCGGAATTACGGCAGGCTGTTGCCTTTCAGCATTCGGCGTCGGAATGGCGGCCGGCGGCAAAAGTGGAAGGGCATCTCCCCCGTGTTGAGGACAATACCTCGTGGGTTGAGTGCCAGCCAGATAAAATTCATCCCTCTTTTCCGGACAGTCCGGAGCCGCCAGATATCCTGTTGCCGGGTCGATGGAAACGGAAACGACAGTGTCCGGCTTCGGAAAATCGACTACCGGTTTTCCAGCCAGGGCCGAACGCATGAAGCGTTCCCAAAGAGGAGCACAGACCGCCCCTCCGGTAAAACCTCTTCCACCCGGTTCAGGCCTATCATGGCCGACCCAGATGCCGGTTACGACCTGTGGGGTATAGCCGATAAACCACGCATCCTGATAGTTGTCCGTAGTACCGGTCTTGCCGGCGGAAGGACGTTGCTGACTGAACTTCTTGAGGGATTTCGCGGTGCCGTAAGTCAAGACATCCTTCATCATCTGAGTCGTGACAAAAGCCGCACCCGGAGAAAGGACCGGAGTGACGACAGGCGGATTTTCCGTCCAGGTTCGGTAATAGCGATCGTAGATGCGGATTATGGTTCGCACTTCCGCCCGCGAGCCGCCATTCGCCAGTGGACTGTATGCCCGAACGAGTTCGGCCAAAGTTACCTCTTCCGTTCCAAGGGCCAGGGAGAGGTTGCGTGATCTCAGGGAAAGGCCGACCCTTCCGGCAAAATCGACGAAATTGGGTATGCCGACGCCTTCAAGCAGCCTTACCGCGATCACATTGTCGGAATATGCCAGGGCCTCTCGAAGGCTGAGCTCTCCATAATATTCTTTCCCATAATTCTGCGGCGTCCAGCTTTCCTCCGTTCCCCAGGTGTAGGTTACCGGGGTGTCATTCCAGATACTGCCGGCCGTATACCCCCTTTCCACGGCTGTGGCATAAATGAGCGGTTTAATGGCGGAACCGGGTTGACGCTTTGCATAGAAAGCCCTGTTATACGAGTTTGAAGTGAAATCAACGCCGCCCGCAACGGCCAGAAGGTCGCCCGTGTTAGGATCCATACAAAATAAAGCGCCCTGAAGGGTGGGGGATATCTTTTTTACACCTTCGTATAGGACCTGTTCCGCCCGCTTCTGTAAGTTGAGGTCCATGGCGGTGATTACTTCAAGTCCGCCTCTCTCGATGATGCTCTGCCCATATTGTTCAACAAGTTTGTTCTTGATAAAATCCAGATAATACGGGGCTTCCCCACGCTTGATGGGCGATATGGGTGCTGCTGCAAGTTTCTGCTTTTCCCGGGCCGAGATCATTTTGAGCTCCGCCATGCGTTTAAGAACCAGGTTCCTCCTATTCCTAACCACAGATGCTGATCCGTAAGGATTGTAGCGGACCGGGGCTTTGGGAATGCCGGCAAGCAGCGCACATTCGGCTTCGGAAAGATCCCGCGGCGATTTATCAAAATAGAGTCGGGCGGCCTGAGCAATGCCCCAGGCCCCGTTACCATAATAGATTTCGTTCAAGTACATCTCCAGAATCTGCTTCTTGCTGTATTTTCGTTCGTATTCCATTGCCAGAAAACTTTCTTTGATCTTCCTGTCGAGAGTTTTCTGTCCGGAAAAATATTTATTCTTGATCAGTTGTTGAGTGATTGTCGACCCTCCCTCGACAAATTTCCTCTTGGCGACATCTTTAACCAGAGCCCGGGCGATTCCGCGGATATCAACGCCCGGATGCTGATAAAACCTGGCATCTTCAATGGCCACAACAGCCTTCTGCAAAAAAGGATTTATTCTGTCGATGGAAACCCAGTATCTTTCCTTGGGAAGTATTCTGCCGAAGAAACGCCCTTTACTGTCGAAGACTTTTATGGAGGAATATTCGTATGGCAGGGAAGGGTAAGCGGCGATATCTTCCGCCCCGGCCGATGCTGCAAAGCCCGCGGTCGTAGACAGTGCCAGGAAAATCAGAAATAACCATTTCTTGTAACTTTTAGGGAATATCTCTTTCATCAACGGCCGAAAATTTTTCGATCCAGGATCTCGGTTATCTCATCGAGACGGAAATTGCAGCATTGCTCCAGAATTGAGCGGTAACGATCCACATCAAGGGATTGTCTGCTGTTTATGGCCTCGTAAATCAGGATGGACAGGACCTTCATGATGACATGAACGATTTCGTGCCTGTCGTTCCCTTTCGCTTCCATGGATTCAAAAAAGAAACGCACTTCTTCGGGGCGTCCCGCTTCAAGCTGGTCTTCGATCATTTTATGGAGACTTATATGGAGAAAAGGATTTACTTCTGAACCGGCATCAAACTTCCGCCCGTCTAGAATCTTCTCATCTTCGAAAAAATCTTCATATTCGGGATGTTCGAGAAGAATTTCGGCGATGGCATATTCGGCTTCATTCATTTCATCGATAAGTCCGGCCTGGATCATGCTCCAGATATGGTAAACTGTTCTGCGGAAGGCCTGTCTCTGAAGTTCTTCCGCAGATTTTGTAAATTCCGTCATGTTTCTTGCTCCGACAACTTTCAGGCCGGTACATTATTCCAATGGCCATAAATACCTGCAATTTTCCGATCCGTATTTCCAACTATCACTGTTTCGTTATTATTTCAAACGGAGGATGACGCTTATGATCCCCCCCTGTTGCCACTGTCTTTTGAATCCCAGCTTTTTTGCCAGGCTGAGCATCTTATCGTTTTCGTTCAATATCTGCCCGTTGATCTCATCGAGGCCCCTTTCCCTGCCATGTGCTATGATGAGCTGCATCAGCTTGGATGCCAATCCTTTTCTTTGAAAGGAGTCGTGGACAATCAAGGCGAACTCGCCGGAACTCTTTTCGGCATCCACATGGAGCGTTCCCACGCCTATTATTCTTCGTCGTCCGCATTCCGTCGTTTCCGCGACAATTGACAGATGCCGGTCATAGTCAGTATCGCAGAAGAGGACGAGCCACTCGTGGTTTATGTTGGTTATTGAAGAAAAGAACCTGGTCCGGAGCGTTTCCGGTGACAGGCTTGAAAGGAACTCGCGTGCGAGAGGTTCATCTTCGGGTTTTATCGGCCGCAGCAAGACTTCGTGGCCATCGGTAAACTTCCAATTCTCGATAAGCCTGACCGGGTAAGGAGCGATTACCAGATGAGGATATTGTGAACGGGAGTCGAACGATCGGGTTTCGAGGATAATTCGGGCATCCAGGACATAAGGCGAACCGTTCGATATAACAAGCTTATTGATGACTATTTCAGCTATTTCAGGAAAATCGACAATAAGATTGGAAAAATTAACGAGGATCTTTTCAAGTTCTTCGGTGTTTGCCGGTGGCTTGCCCCTGTAACCTTGAATAAGGTTGAAAGCCTTCGTTTCTTCCATCAACCGTCTGGCAAGCGTCTGGTTAAGGGGAGGTAGGCCGATGGAAAAGTCCCTGACAAAGTCTGCCGCCGTCCCCCCCATCCCGAAAAAAATAATTGAACCGAAATCTTTGTCTCTTTGGGATCCGAGAATCAGTTCGTAATCCACTTCTTTCATCATCTTTTGGGTTTCTTGAAATGTTGCAGGAATATCATAACTTAACAGTAATTCTTCAGCTTCCGTCTCGCTCAGAATGGTTCTTCCCTCCCGAACGGCCTTGTCTATCATTTTTTTTAGAGGCTGTTTCAAAGGAGATTTGCGATCGGGCAACTCCGAAGGAGTCTCGTGGAGGAGGTCCAGATTTCTCTTGTATTTGAACATGTCGATATAAGTTCTTACAGCGTCTTCGGGCGTTTCATAGGTGGGAATATTGTTTTGAATCAGGATTTCCCTGGCATTTCTCACCTGCCGGCCCCCAATCCAGGCGGCGATGATCGGTTTCCATGTCTTTCTCGCACTGCCGATGACGGCTTTGGCTACTTCTTCCGGACCTGCAATGTTCATCGGCACGTAAATGACCAGGACGCCATCGACCCCGGGATCCTGAAGGCAGGCGTCAATCGCCTTTACGTATCCGGCTGTATCCTTGTCTCCCAGCACATCTACAGGGTTGCCTTCACTCCAATGAGGCGGCAGGGTGTTCTTCAAAGTCTCGATGGTTTCCGGGGAAAGCCTGGCCGGTTCTCCCCCGAGATCAATAAGGGCATCCGTTGCCATGAGGCCCGGACCGGCGGAGGCGAACTCCAGCCCGGCTGCGGTTACGATGGCCAGCCTCGGACCCTTGGGCAGTTTTCTGGAATCCAGAACCCCTGCTGCATGGAACAGACCAGCAATATCTTTTACCCGGATCACACCGGCCCTTTTAAACGCCGCATCATAGATTGCGTCGCTGCCGGCTGTGGGAGTCGAGTCGGGCATGGCGGTCATGGCACTTTCGGCGAATCTTCCCGGCTTAAGGATCACAATGGGTTTTCGGAGTGCAAACGCTCTGGCCGCACTCATGAATTTTCTCGCATTCCCGACTTCTTCCATATAAATAAGGATGCTCTTTGTCTCCCAGTCATCGCT
>MVQR01000109.1 GCA_002067815.1 Syntrophus sp. PtaB.Bin001
TAGTCGAGCAACTCGTCGGCAACGAAAAAAAATAAATCTTTAACGAAGCCGGATCAAGCCGGTTTTTCTACATCAAAAATATCCAAGTAACCTTCAACAGATGACAGCCAATCTTGTCATGCTTTTGAATGCAACTGGTATAATTTGTGTAAGGAGGCAAAGCATGGGAAATCGAGAAGCCATGAAACAGCGTCTGATTGACATCATCCTGGAAAAATCCTTTAAATACAGTGAGAATCCGCCCTTTACCCTGGCCTCGGGGAAAAAGAGCGCCTACTACTTCAACTGCAAACCGACAACCTTGAATCCGGAAGGCATGAACCTCATCGGCAGCCTCCTGGCAGATATGCTGGCAGACGCCGAGGTCACAGCCGCCGGGGGGCTCACCCTGGGCGCCGATCCGCTGGCCGCTGCCCTGGCCGTCATTTCTCACCAGAAGGGAAAACCCATCAAGGCCTTCATAGTCCGCAAGGATGTCAAGGCGCATGGAACAAAAAGCGCCCTGGAAGGAGATGTGAAGGCGGGCGAGCACGTTGTCATTCTCGATGATGTCATTACCACCGGAGGTTCAACAATCACCGCTATCGATCGCGCCCGGGAGGCCGGACTCGTCATTGACCGGGTAATCGCCCTCATCGACCGGGAAGAAGGAGGCCGAGCCAATATTGAGGCTTACGTTCCCCGGGTAGAAGCCGTCCTGACACGGACGGAGATCATGAAACGATATTCGGGAAGAACCCCTGCCGCGTCCTGAGCCGGTTGGTTATCGGCACTTCGAACTGAATCCCGAAATTATGAAGAAAGGTCCCACTTTTAATGAAATCAAAAAAAACTTTCGGCATAATCTCGCTGATACTCACCATTGCCTTCGTCCTCGTCGGATCGGATGCAGGGCTTTCGGAAAAAACCGGGATGATCCCCGCGGCCCGGTTTTCTGACTTGCCTTTGAAACCAGGCGTTCCTCCTGGATGGGTTCTGGAAAGAAACTCCGGGAATCCTGTACTTTCCCTGAAAAAAGATGGGGATGCCGTATTTCTCCATCTCATCAGCGAAGGGCGATCCTCTTTCGGGATAAAAAAACAGGTCCAGGTCGATATCCGCCAATATCCCTACCTGACCTGGCGCTGGAAGGCAAATCGACTCCCTAGGGGAGGTGACGTTCGGCAATACACCCGGGATGACCAGGCGCTGCAGCTCTACATCGCCTTCCAGCCTCTCGGATTCCCCGCCAAGCTGAAAACGCCGGTGATAGGCTATATCTGGGATAATGAAGCCCCAAAAGGCTGGATGGGAAGAAGCCCGAAGCCCGGTGCGGACAAGCTGAGATATGTCGTAAGCCGGAACGGGACGGACTCGTTGAATACCTGGTATACGGAAAAGCGTAACATCTATGAAGATTATCGCCGTCTCTTCAGGGATGTGAGCGGGGGAGAGCCCAAAGGTCCGACAAAAGGAATAGCCCTGTACATCGACTCCCAGGATACGAAGAGCCACGCCGAGGGTCAGATCGGGGAAATCTATTTTTCAAAGCGCTGATAAGTTGCCCATTCGATACCACAGGTTGCATTCAAAGAAATACGAGGCGGCAGATGAAAGACAACCCTCAGGAGGTGATTCAGCCGCAAATGATCAGAAAAGCATCCCGAAAGGGGGAACATCCCGGGAAGAAATCCGTAAAGGAAGAATCAAGCCCGGCAAAATATAAACTGATCCTGGAATATGACGGCACAGGCTACAGCGGCTGGCAGATGCAGAAGAACGCCAAAAGCATCCAGGGCACATTGATCCGGGCCGCCGAAGAAGTGCTGGGAAATCCAGTCGACATTCAGGGGGCGGGCCGTACAGACGCCGGAGTCCACGCCCTGGCTCAGGTGGCCCATCTGGAAACCGCCAGGAAAATGCCTCCGCGCAAGTTGATGGAAAGTATGAATGACGCCCTCCCTGCCGGCATCAATATTCTGCAGGTGGAAGAGGCCGCGCCTCTTTTTCACGCCCGCCATTCCGCTCGACTTCGAAGTTACCTCTATGTCATTTCCGGTCATCGCACCGCTTTCGGCAAGCGATACGTCTGGTGGATTCAAGACCACCTGCAACTGAAAAAAATGCAGGCCGTATGTGAACTCTTCGCCGGCTTCCACGATTATTCTTCCTTTGCCGATAAACGGCTCGATAAGCACGCTGATACCAGGGTCAAGGTTGAGGTCACGGAACTGCAGAACGCCGGGGATCTGATCTTTTTCCGGGTTGCCGGTTCCCACTTTCTTTGGAAAATGGTCCGCCGGATGGTGGGAGTCATGGTCGAGGTGGGGCGGGAGAATCTGAATATTCAAGATGTCCGGCAGATGCTGAAGAGTCCTTCGGAGATACCCGCCCGCTTGACGGCGCCGCCTTCGGGCCTTTATCTGGAACAGGTCCTCTACGAGGGCGATTCTCTGAAACCTCTCGCCCTTCCGCTTGTGCCCTGGTTTGCCATCAGTGGGCGCCAAATCTAATACCAAGTTGCCGACCTTCTGTTAACTGCGTTGGCTTTGTTGTCGGCTCTTCGACGTATGATCTATACGCCTGCGTCGCCTCCTCCTGCCGCCTTGTTAACCTTTTAAATGCAACTTGGTACAAGGCTATAAGCAAACCTTGGTAAAACTGTTGACATCGTCATCCTCGCCCAGGGCGATGAGACGGTCTCCTTTTTCAATGATATATCCGGCCTGGGGATTGAAGATCATCTTTCCCGAATCTTTTTTAACGGCCACAATAATGAGCCCGTAAGTTTTACGGATTTCCGAGGTTTCCAGCGATTTGCCGATGAAGGCGGAACTATCACTGAGCGGCATTTCCTCCATGCGGAGTTCCAGACTCTGCCGTCGGGTCGTGATTTCGATGAAATCCATCATGGCCGGTTTCAGGATGGCCATGGCCATCCTCATCCCTCCCATCTTATAAGGTGAAACAACCCGGTCCGCTCCGGCCCGAAGCAGGCGGTGCTCCGACACCTCCTCTTCACAACGGGACAGGATGTACACCCCGGAATTCAATTCCTTTGCAGTCAGGATAACGTAGAGATTTTCCGCATCGGTGGAGAGGACGCAGACTATTCCCTTGGCCCGCTTGATTCCCGCCTTGAGCAGCGACTTGTCATCAGTCGCATCGCCCTTGAGATAGACATAACCTTCATCTTCGATGCGTTGAATGATCTCCGGATCTTTTTCAATGACCACGAAGGACGCCTTCTCCTCGGCCAACTCCCGGCAGATAAGGCTCCCCATCCGCCCGAAGCCGCAGACGATGTAATGATTTTTCATCCGTTCAATCCGGCTTTCCATGCTGCCCCTTCCCAGAATTTTTTTCAGCCGATCTTCCACCATCATTTCCGCCAGCAGAGTGACGGAGTAAAGCATCGTACCCACGCCGAAGACGACAAGAAGGACGGTGAAAAGCCGGCCCTGCCAGGTAACAGGCGCGAAATCCCCATAACCCACAGTCGAAATCGTAGTCACCGTCGCGTAAAAGGACTCGATGAAGCCCCAGCCTTCGATCAATCGAAATCCGACGGTTCCAAGAGCAAGGATGAAACCCAGCAGGAAGGAGGCAACGAGGAGTCTTTTTTTCGGCACGGTTCAACCCCGTTTCAGAAGGCAACCTGCATGACGCTGTCAATGTAGGTCTTAACAGCCTGTAACCCGGCGGCATCAATATCCATAAATTTCGTTCCCACCCGGACCTTCCGTCCCCTCTTTCTGACACTCATGATTTCCGCCTGCACCGGTTTGTTGATGCCGGACTCCAGGATAGACATCATCAGCTGGATCATGTCCCCTACGGAAACGTCCGGCAGAGCATCGGCCTCCGGAACGTTGAAGGTAAAGCAGCAGCCTCCGGCGCTGATATCCCAGATCATGCCCTCATAGGCGACTCCCTGGATATCGGCCCGGCCCGGAATGGAACAATCCACCCGTTCCTGCTTGCGAAGGTTATAGCATTCTATATTCCGGGGGTAGGTAAGGAATGACACGGGAAAAGGCTTTTCAATGAACCCCAGAAGTGTGGAGCGAAAGCCATATACTTTTCCTTTGTAAAGGTAGCGGACAATGATGCTGTTTTCCTGATAGAGCTCAGTCCAGATGTCTGCAAGCGGTGGAGTGGTTATGACAAGAAAGCGGCCATGATCAAATCCCACCAACCGGCTCTTTTCCGATTTTCGCGATGCCTCAACCTGCAGCAGCACCCCCGGTTCGATCTGGAGACGGTCTTCCTGCCCCGAGCGCTTCTTTTCCTGCGATGCTTCCCTCACCCCAGATTCATCAGCCATTACGAATGGTCCTTCCTCCCTGTCAACAAAACATCTTCACGAATTTTTCAAAAAGCTCCGTATGAAAATGACCGATCATCTCTTCTTTCATCAATTTCAATGCGGAGAAAGGCGCCATGGGCTGCTTATAGGAACGCATCGAGGTCAGGGCGTCATAAACATCGGCAATGGCACAGATTCGCGCATAAAGATGTATTTCATCTCCTCTGAGCCCCCTAGGATAGCCGCGCCCGTCATCCCTTTCATGATGTTCTAGAACGATGAGTTTGCATTCGGTCGACAACTCACGCGCCTTATGCAGGATATTGAAGCCGTGAGCGGGATGACGCTTCATCTCCCGCATCTCTTCATCAGTCAACTTCCCGGGTTTGTTGATATAGCTGGAATCGATGCGGACCTTGCCGAGGTCATGAAGGAAAAAAGCCGCACCTAGTTCCCTCATGTTGTGATTTCCCGATGTACCGAAAAGTGCCTTGGACAGCGATACAGACAGAATGCCGACATTGGCGGAATGGGTATAGGTGTAAAAGTCATGAGAAGTGATGTCCAGTAGATGCTTTGTCATCTCCCCTTCCGACGTGATCAGGTCCACGACGTCATAAAGGCCTTTTTTTGCAGTATGGATATTTTCCGCCGTAGGGCTTTCCAGAAGGCGCTCCATCAGGATGAGACAGGACTTTCTTACGATTCCGGCTTTTTCCGATGAAGAAAGGGTCGAATCGTGGACGGCAGCCTGTAATTCCGGCGGGATCAGTTGTTCGGGAGCCCAGAGAGGTTTTGCAGGAGATACGTCTCCCTGAGAGTCCGGTTTAACATCCTGAGGAACTTCCCGGGATAATGACATGTCAATGGGAACTTCCTCAATCCCGGCTTTAAGCAGACGAGAAATATCATTTTCCGAAGAGACGTCAAAAGAGCTTTTTAAAAAAGGATGCTTGTACCAGGGTAAATCCAGAATAACATACATCCCAACTTTCAGATCACGTGTCTTTACCAATTTACGCATGATGCCTTCTGAGTATCCCTATTAATTAGAAGTTCAGCAATTGCCGTCAAGGACCTTAATCAACTCGTTGCCATATAAGCCCGTCTTTTCCTGAGAAATAATTTCGGTCGCCCTCAGTTCTTCGAGTGAATGCCATTTCCTCTCACTAAGAGAAAGGATATCCTTATCCGTGAGGATCAGAAACATCGCCCTGTTCATCTGCCTTGCCTTATTGAAACGCCAGCGGTAGAGTTTTTTCAGGCGTTCCTTTGAATCTGAATTCAAAACTGCATAACCCTTGATTTTCCGATGGCCGATAAAGTCAAGCGTCTTTTCCCGCCAGTTCACCGCAGTCATTTCTTCAAATACTTTTCTTGCCCGGTCTTTCATCCCTCCCTGGCACAGCTTTTCATCGAGCCGCCGGTACAGATCAGCCAGATAAACTGTATCCTGCACGGCATACTGCAGTTGTCCTTCTGAAAGAGGCCTGATGTCCCATTTCGATCTCTGCATCTTTTTCGTTTTTTCGATTTCAACGCCCAGATATTGCCCCACAATACTGGACAGGGCCAGGTACCGGCATCCCAGGAGATGGGCCGCCCGATGGGTGTCAAAAAGATTGCGAAATTCAAAATTGTAGTCGCGTTTCAATATCCGGATGTCGTTATCCCCGGCATGGGTCACTTTGAGCATACGTTCATCGGCAAAGTAAGGTCGGAGAAATGCGAGATCGATGCCGTTCAGAGGATCAAAAACATAGGTCTTCTTTGCCGCCCTGATCTGAACCAGGCATAGTTTCTCACGGAAATAATGAAGTGAATCATATTCCGTGTCCAAGGAGATCAATGAAGAGCTTTCGAGATCCTCCTTTGCCTCTTCCACTTTTGACGCACTGTCCACCCACAACCAAGAATTCATCATTAGTCCCAGACAACTCCTATCAATTTCGATGCCACTTTGCTCCGATAAAGTCAGCTCGCAGGGCACGGGCTTATAAAAACACAATACCCCTCGATTAGCAATGAATTCATGCACTCCGGAAAAAAGTCCACTGCAAAAAGATGTGGATATTTTTTTTGAAGTATAATAGTCAACAACATTCCACACTGAGTTTTTTGAATTAAGAGGTGTCTTATGAGACTGGATATTGCCAAAGGCGGGACCGGTTTGGTTTACGAGATCAGAAATATCGTAAATGTCGCCAACCGGCTTAAGGAATATGGAATAGAAGTGATCTGGGAAAACATCGGCGACCCCATCCAGAAAGGGGAACAGATTCCGGATTGGATGAAGCAGGCCCTTACCGAGATCATGCAGAACGATCTGTCTTATGGCTACTCACCGACGAAGGGCATGCTGGAAACCCGCCAGTTCCTGGCAGAACAGGTCAATAAACGGGGAAAGGTTCAGATTACTCCCGAAGACATCATCTTTTTCAACGGACTTGGGGATGCCATAGCCCGTTCCTACAGCGCCATCCGTGTCGATGCCCGTATTATCATGCCGGAGCCTACCTATTCCACCCATTTTCTGGCTGAGGTGCTGCACGCGTCGTTCCCGCCCAACACCTACCGGATGAATCCCTATCAGCACTGGCATCCGGACATCAAGGAATTGGAGCAGAAAGTCAAAAGCTACCGGTCAATAGTGGGCATTCTGGTGATCAACCCCGACAATCCCACCGGTTTTGTCTACCCGGAAGAGAGTCTGCGGGAAATCGTGGAAATCGCCCGGAAATATGACCTCTTCCTCGTTTTCGACGAGACGTATCACAACATAGTGTATAACGGCTGTCAGACAGTCCCGCTGTCGGATATCATCGGAGATGTGCCTGGCATCAGCATGAAAGGAATCTCCAAGGAATTCCCCTGGCCGGGATCG
>MVQR01000110.1 GCA_002067815.1 Syntrophus sp. PtaB.Bin001
CATTGAAAACCGTGACGCTGAAGGCCGGATCGGTGCGCGAAGGAAGCAGGTTGGGATAAAGACCGGCAAAACCAGCGGCGATAAATAGAATGATGTTCAATCCAGATGCCAGAAAAGCCTTGAAGCAGGCGGATTTCTTCAGATAAAACCTTATCGCGGAAAGGGCGGCAATGGATAGGACCGGGAAAAGGAGCAGCGCTCCGTTTCGGTAATAATTGACGAAAAGATGCGTCTTGAAGCCGGAACCAATTACGAAAAGCACAACCGCAACGGCAAGGGGCGTCCAGAAGCGTCGGGCAAGGTCCTCCGCCCTTTTGGACAGATCTCCTTCCGTCTTGAAGGCGATCCACAAGGCGCCGTGCACCAGAAAAAGCACGCAGAAAAGCACTCCGACCAATAAGGCGTAAGGATTGAGCAGTTCCGGGAACGACCCGCTGAACCCCCGATTGTCCATTGGAAGCCCCTGGAAGATATTGCCGAAAAAAATGCCGAAAAGCAGCGCCGGAACGACACTTCCGATAAAGATCACCTTATTCCAGGCGTCTTGCCAGCCCGGAACTTCCAGTTTTTCCCGGAATTCCAGAGCGACGCCCCGGACAATCAGGGCGAAAAGAACCAGAAGCAGAGGGATGTAAAAGGAACTGAAGATGACGGCATAGGCTGCTGGAAAGGCTGCGAAGGTCGCACCGCCTGCCGTCACCAGCCAGACTTCGTTGCCGTTCCAGAGGGGGCCGAAACTTTCGAGGAGGACCTGTTTCTCCTTCTCCGTTTTACCGAGACTGAAGAGCAGCATCCCCGCCCCCAGATCAAACCCATCCGTTGCAAAGTAAACGGCCCAGATAACTCCAAGAAGAGCAAACCATAGAAGAGGATAGTCCATTAATTCATACCTCCTGTTTTTCGGCCGCGGCAATCGGTAGCGTTGCGGATGGCTCCGGGTCGGGTCCTTTCCCGGCATGGAAAATCATCAGATAAAGGCCTACAAGTCCCAGAAGTGTGTAGAGGAGCCCCAGACCGATTAGGGAAAACATCACCTGACCGGTGGCGATGTTGGGGGATACGGCATCTTTAGTGCGCAACAAGCCATAAACTATCCAGGGTTGCCGACCCATCTCCGCCACGATCCACCCGGCTTGACCGGCCAGATAGGGCAGGGGAATGCAAAGCAGCATCAGCCAAAGAAAGCGTGGATATGATTCCAGGCGGTTTCGGAAACTGAGATAAAGGGCTCCTGCGGCAAGGAGAATAAAAAGGCTCCCCAGACCAACCATGAGACGGAAACCGAGAAAGGTTTCCAAGACCGGCGGCCGGTCTTCCTTCGGGAAGTCTTTTAACCCTTTGATTTCAGCCCGAATATCCCGGTAGGCGAGCAGGCTGACCAAGCCGGGAATGCCGACGGCCTCGACGCTGTTGCGCTCGTTTTTTTCGTCGGGAACGAGAAGAAGATACAGGGGAACGGAACTTTGCGTATCCCAGAGCGCTTCCATGGCGGCCAGTTTTGCCGGTTGCACGCGGCCTACCTCAGCCCCGTGGAAATCACCGATCCCGAAGACCGCCAGGGAGCTCAGCAAGCCGAAAACGGCCGCAATGCGGAAGGAGGCCTTGAAAAAAGGAAGTTCCTTTCCTTTCAGAATGTGCCAGGCGGAAACCCCCAGAACAAAGAAGGCGGCGGTTACATAACCGGCGGTGACGGTATGGAGGAATTTGAGCCATCCGTAACCGCTGGTGAAGAGCGCCATGAAATCTACCATTTCGGCCCGTGAGTTGCGAAGGACAAAGCCAACGGGATGTTGCATCCAGCCGTTGGCCAGAAGAATCCACAGGGCGGACAGATTGGTGCCCAGGGCGACCATCCAGATAGCGAAGGCGTGCATCCGGGGGGAGAGGCGATTCCTGCCGAAGATCCAAAGGCCGATGAATACGGACTCCAGAAAGAAGGCGGCCGTCGCCTCGATGGCCAGGGGGGAGCCGAAGATATCTCCCACAAAACGGGAATAGGCGGCCCAGTTCATGCCGAACTGGAATTCCAGGGTCAGACCGGTGACGAGTCCCAGAGCGAAATTAATGAGAAAAAGCCTGCCCCAGAAGCGTGTCATGCGCAGGTAGAGAGGATTGCCGGTGAAAACGTACCTGCTTTCCATAAAGGCGACGAGAAGGGAAAGTCCCAGGGTCAGGGGGACGAAAATGAAATGAAAGCCCGCCGTCATGGCGAATTGCAATCGGCTGAGAGAAAGGACGTCCATAAGGGTGTCTCCTTGCGACTGTTAACGGAAAAGGAACGGAACCTGCTGAATATCCGGGATTGTCTTCATCTCCCTGAAAAGAGATCAATTAATCCCACAAGGGCTTGCGTAATCAAGGTGCAAAGAGTTCAATAACCTGTGCAATTATACAGAATTGTACGCCGGATGCCAGTTATAATTAAGAATGTTCACAATAAGACCGTCCGACGGCCAAATGTAAAGTATTTCCTCGTCTCTTCGGCGAGCAACAGGAACAAGGCAAAAGGCATAAGAACGATCCATGTAGTAAGCGAAAGAGGGCGGGTAGCGAATATCATGTTTCCATAGGGGTGATAGACGATGAAGAGCTGAAGGCAGATTTCAAAGCCAATGCCGATAAAAACGGCAGGGTTTGTAAGAAAACCCAAACTAAAAACGGACTCTTTCGATGATCTGCAGGCAAAAACATTCCCTATCTGGGATATGATGATTGCCGTCAGGCACGCCGTTGTCGCCTGCATATAGAGAATATCGTCCGGTCGAAGCATGTTCCCCCAATTCCAGCCCCCACCGTACATGATATAGAAGAATCCGAACATGCATGCAGCCGCTTCGATAGGACCCAGGAAAAGGTACGCGCGGGAAAGAACCGAAAAATCGAGGAGCCTCTCATTCCTGCTTCTTGGCGGCTGCTTCATGATTGACGGCGTCGGCTTTTCCGTGCCGAGTGCCAGAGCGGGAAGCATGTCGGTGCCGAGATCGACGGCCAGGATCTGCATGATCGTAAGCGGCAGCGGTATCCGCAGCAGGACATAGGCAAGGTAGGGCACTGCCTCCGGGATATTGGAGGCAAAGATATACGTGATGAATTTTCTTATGTTGTCGTAAACCGTTCTGCCTTCCTCGACGGCGTTGACTATTGTGGCAAAATTGTCGTCCAGCAGGATCATGTCCGAGGCCTCTTTGGCCACGTCCGTTCCTGAGATGCCCATGGCGATGCCGATATCGGCCTTTTTCAGGGCGGGAGCGTCGTTGACGCCGTCGCCCGTGACGGCCACAAGCTGTCCTTCCTCCTGCAGAATCGATACTACCCGCATCTTGTTCTTCGGCGCCATGCGCGCAAAGATGATTTCCTTTGCGGAGAGCTTTTCCCTTAATTCCCTGTCCTCCATCTTCATGAATTCCGGGCCTTCGATGACTACCGGTTCCCCTTTGACGAGGCCGATCTCGCGCGCAACGGCGACGGCCGTTCTGCTTCCATCACCTGTGATCATGATAATCCTGATACCGGCCTCATGGCACTTTTTGATTGCATCGGGCACTTCAGGCCGCGGTGGATCTTCAAGTCCGATCAGGCCGGTGAATACGAGATCAGTTTCAAGCGTTTCTGGATCAGGTATTGGGAAAGAAGAATTTGTCTTTTTATATGCGAATGCCAGAACCCTCAGCCCTTTGTCCATCAGTTGATGACAGGCGTCCGTCGCCATTTCCCGAAAAGACTCTTCCATCTGCCGCTCGATGCCTTTCGAAAGATAGCGGCTGCAAAGCGGCAGGATGTTCTCCATCGCTCCCTTGGTAAAGACATATTCATCACTTCCGACCTTGTTAAGCGTCGTCATCCTCTTTCGGTCGGAGTCAAAGGGGATTTCTGCGAGGCGTTCCGCCTTTCTTTCGCCCATGCTTTCCCGGCCGAGCCTCAGGAGTGCGGCTTCCGTCGGATCGCCTTTGTATTCATTGTCGGCAAAGTGCGCGTTATTGCAGAGCAATGACGCCGATATAAGCATGTCATCGTCCTGGGCCCGATAATCCTCAGCATCGATAATCCGCTCATTTTCCCAGATTTTTGCCGCGGACATCCTGTTTTGAGTCAGGGTTCCCGTCTTGTCCGTACAGATAACCGTTACGCAACCCAGAGTCTCCGCAGAGGAAAGGTTCTTGATCAAAGCCTTTCTCCGGGCCATTCTCTGGCTTGCCATAGCAAGTGAAAGGGTGACTGTGGGCAGCAGGCCTTCAGGGATGAGTGCGACGGTTATGCCGATGGCAAAGATGAAATTGTGCCAGAAACTCCTTCCGATTCCGAATCCCAGGCCGAAGAAGAAAATGCCGACCAAGGCAGCGATGGTCGCCACAAGGCGAGTCGCTTTGACGATTTCCTTCTGGAGCGGGCTCAGATCCTGTTGAACGGTGCTAGTAAGATGGGCGATGCGTCCGAATTCCGTTCTCATGCCTGTCGCAAAGACGAGCGCCTTTCCTGATCCGCTTGTAACCGTTGTTCCCGCAAAGACGATATTGGGGCTTTCCAGGAGCTCACCCTGTGAAGGAGTCGAACTCCGAAGACTCGGTTCCGATTCGCCGGTCAGAGAGGCGTTGTTTACTCTCAATACGGAGTCTTCCAACAGACGTGCATCCGCAGGTACCCTGTCGCCTTCGGAAAGAAGGATGATGTCGCCCGGTACGGTCTCACGGGAAAGGAGCTTACGTTCTCTGCCCTCCCGAATAATCCTCACGTAAAACGGCAGGAGCTTCTTCAGCGCCTCAAGCGCCCTCTCCGCGCGGTATTCCTGGATAAAGGTAAAGACCGCATTGATAAAAATGACGCCTAGAATCGCAAAACCGAGAGTCGCCATGTTTTCTCCGGGATGGAGATATTCCGAAAGAAACGCAAGAGCCGCACCGGCCCAGAGGAGTAAAGCGAGGAAATGGGTGAATTGCCTCAAAAATTTCATCGCAAGGGAAGTCTTATGGGCTTCCCGGATTTCGTTGAAGCCGTATTCGGTCAGCCGTTTGGCCGCTTCCTTTTCCGAAAGGCCGTTCTCCGAGCTTACGAGCGCCCTGAGGGCCTCTTCTTTTGAAAGGCTGTTAATCTTCATGACGCGGTCTCAGGATGATAAGATCGCAGGGCGTCTCTTTCAGGACCTGCTCGACGGGATTGCCGTTGAGCAGCGACGTCCAGAGCGTCCGCTCGCTGGCGCCCATGATGATTAAGTCATGCCGTTTTGCAAAGGCCTCGATGGTGATGTTCTTTGCTATCTTTCCCGGCAGGTGCCTCCCCTCGTGTTCGATATTCTGCTGCTGAAGGTGTTTCATGAAATTCGCTATGTCGTGCGGCATGCGCTCTTCCCATTCAGGGGGGGTGAGGTGAATCTCGCCCCGGAATATCTTTTCGATGGGCTTTGGCGTATGAAAGACGTAGACCTTTGCCCCGAATGCCTTTGCCATGTGAGTTACAAAGGTGGCCCGCTCCCCGACATGATTTATCCTTGCCTTGACGGGAACGAGTATCTTCGTCGGACGGACCCTTCCCAAATGGGCAATGCGAACCAGGGCGACAGAGCATGGGAGTTTGAGCGAAAGGCTTCGCGCCACGGTGCCGGCGTAAAATCTTTTCTTGATATCCTCCCTTCTTGTGGAGGCAAAGACAATCCCGATATTTTCGCTGCGCACGATTTTCCCGATCTCGGCGACCGGTTCTCCCATTGCCGCGATGCTTTCCGCCTGGACATTGAGCTTCCTGGCGTCATTGAAAAGCCGTTCCATGGCGTCCTCCGCCGCCCGGCAGGTATGATTGCTCATATCTGCCTCAGCCACAAAGCATATGTAGAGCTTTGCGCGGAGTTCCTTCGCGAGGTTCAGCGCGTAGCGGGCCGTCACCTCGGAATTTATATGCTCGTTAACCGCAGCAAGTATTTTTTCATACATAACAAACCCTTTCATACTTCCGCCTCGAATCTTACAGGGCGTGCCGTACGGTAATTCAATGAGACACATCCCGGGCCGGAATGTCATGGAACTGCGATGCTGAAGAACCGGGCAACGGCGAAGGCAAAGACGGGCGACATTATGCCACAGTGTACGATCCGGCGCCCACGGCGATGAGATCATTCCCCTCGTCATGCATTTCGACCCTGGTCACGGCGACCTTATTGCCCGCCTTCAGGCAATAGCCTGTGGCAACAAAGAATTTACCCTTTCCGGGTCGCAAGAAATCCACATGCAGGCTGATCGTTCCCAGATTGCGGATTCTTGCCAGTCTCTTTTCCAGGGTTTCATTGTCCATTTTCCCCTGAATGCCCATAAAAGCGGCCAGCGCGGCCGTGACATCGATAACTGAAGAGATAACCCCTCCATGCAAGGTCCGGCGGATGTAATTCCCCATCAACTCATCCCTCATTTCAAGATGAATCTGCACCGAGTCGTGGCTTATCGACTTTACCTGAAGGCCGAGCACCTTGTGGAAGGGAACTTTTTCATTGAAAATTTCATTTACGGCTGACAGCAATTCCTTATTCTTCAAATGATCCATCTTTACTCCTTGGACAAGTCGCTATGGGAAATCCAGTCATATCTCAGATGCGGGTCAACTGGCGGTATTTGATCCGGTGAGGCTGATCGGCGGCTGATCCGAGGCGTCTTCGCCGGTCCGCCTCGTATTCGGAATAATTGCCTTCGAACCAGACGACGCGGCTCTCTCCTTCGAAGGCCAGGATGTGGGTGGCGATGCGGTCCAGGAACCAACGGTCGTGGCTGATGACGACGGCGCAGCCCGCGAAATTTTCCAGGGCTTCTTCCAGGGCGCGCATCGTGTTGACGTCCAGGTCGTTCGTCGGTTCATCGAGGAGGAGGACGTTGGCCCCTTCTTTCAGCATCCTGGCCAGGTGAACGCGGTTCCGCTCGCCGCCGGAGAGGGACCCTACCTTTTTCTGCTGGTCCGTTCCCGAGAAGTTGAATCGGGCCACATAGGCGCGGGAGTTGATCTGGCGGCTGCCAAGGGAAAGGGTGTCCAGTCCCTCGGAGATCGTCTCCCAGATCGTTTTTTCGGGATCGAGTATATCCCGGCTCTGGTCCACGTAGGCCAATGTTACCGTGTCTCCGATGCGCAGCGTTCCGCTGTCGGGCGTTTCC
>MVQR01000111.1 GCA_002067815.1 Syntrophus sp. PtaB.Bin001
CACCCAGCGGGCTTTGACGGTTGCCGCCCTGGCGAAGGGACAAACCCTTTTGAGCAATGCCCTTCTTTCGGAAGATACGAATTATCTGATCAAAGCCCTTGAATTTCTCGGTGCCGGGATTCAAATCGATAAACGCCAAATCCGGATTGAGGGAACCGGAGGAAAAATTCGGGAGCCGAAACAGAAGATCTATCTGGGTAACAACGGGACGGCCTTGCGCTTCCTGACTTCACTGGTTTGTCTGGGAGATGGAGTGTTCGTTCTTGACGGAACGTCTCGCCTCCGCGAACGGCCGGTCGAACCGCTTCTACAGGTTTTGCGATGCATGGGGGTATCCATCGACACTCCCGAAAATCCGGGATGTCCTCCCGTTCGAGTCAACGCGCGGGGGCTTCCCGGAGGGCGTGCTTCTTTCGACGATCTGGACAGCAGCCAGTATATTTCTTCCCTGCTGCTCAGCAGTCCTTACGCGGCTCGAAACGTTACAATCCGGCTGGCCGGACGGACCGTTTCCGAACCCTATATCGAGATGACCCTCCAGGTGATGAAGCAGTTCGGCGTTGCCGTCGAAAGGCGGGCGGAAAATATTTTTAATGTTCCCGCCGGTCAATCCTATACGTCGCGTTCTTTTATCATCGAAGGCGATTATTCAAGCGCCTCGTACTTTTTCCTGGCGGCGGCCCTGGGACTCGGGCGAATCCGGGTGCCCGGTCTTACAGAGGACAGTGTCCAGGGAGACGCCCGCTTTTTAAGGATACTGAAAGACCTGGGCTGTGCTGTGACCTGGGATGAAGGAGGCGTCGAAGTGGCCGGCGGGAGGCTGCGAAACGGTGATATAACAATGGCAATGGGCGATATCCCCGACATGGTCCCTTCAATGGCAGTTTTGGCGGCTTTCCGGTCCGGACGCACGGTCATAACGGAATCCGCCCATCTGCGTATCAAGGAGAGCAACCGCCTGGCGGCCCTAGCCGCGGAACTTAACCGTATCGGTATTGAAGCCCGGGAAACGGCGGACGGCTTGGTAATCGACGGCGGCCATCCTCACGGGGCGGATATCGAAACCTACAACGACCATCGGATTGCGATGAGCTTTGCCGTGGCCGGTCTGGTCGTTCCGGACATAAAAGTCGCGGATCGGGACTGCGTGAAGAAGTCCTTTCCCGGTTTCTGGGAAGAGTTGAAAAAACTCGATTGAGGCTCATAAGCTGCGAAGCACGCAACAGCTCCGAGGACACATGCAGCAAAGTCCCACGAATAAAGGTATTTCAGGATCGAGAATGGGCAAGCTTGAAGACCGGAACATTATCCTCATCGGTTACCGCGGAACGGGAAAGACTGCCGTCGGTCAGGAACTTGCCAGGCGGCTGCAGCGACCTTTTTACGATAGCGATGCCCTGGTTGAAGCGAGGGAAAGGCGATCCATCCGGGAGATGGTGGATCAGGAAGGATGGCCTTTTTTTCGGGAGCGGGAAAAGGCGGCGATTCTGTCTCTGAGCGAGGCATCACGCTGCGTTATGGCCACAGGTGGTGGGGCGGTAATGGACCCGGAAAATGCCGGTTTGTTGAAGTCCATGGGCTGGATTGTCCTGCTGACGGCGGCGGAAGATGTTCTTGTCCGGCGGATCCAGGGTGATGCGGCAAGCCGTGAACAAAGGCCTTCCTTGTCGGGGAAGACTGCGGTAGAGGCGACGGAGCAGGAAATGCTTGCTGAAACAAAGGAGATATTGAAAAGGCGCATGCCTGTTTATGAACGGCTTGCCGATCTGGTTATCGATACGACACAGTTGCCGCCTGAGGAGGTTGCCGAGCAGATCTTGCTTCATTTCTCCATGGGTGCTTCGGAAAGGGATTAAGAAATGTCGGGAAATACTTTAGGAACCGTCTTTAGAGTAACCACCTGGGGCGAATCTCACGGTGGTGCCATCGGCGCTGTGGTTGATGGATGTCCGCCCGGACTGCCGCTTTCCGAAGAGACTATTCAAACGGCTCTGGACAGGAGAAAACCGGGAGGGCAACCCTTTGCAACCCCCCGGCAAGAAGCGGACCGCGTGGAAATCCTGTCAGGATTATTTGAGGGAACAACGACGGGGACGCCGATTTCGCTTTTGATACGCAACCGTGATGCCGACAGTAGCGCCTATGAGAACCTGCGCAATGTCTTTCGGCCAGGCCACGGCGATTACACGTATTTCAAAAAGTATGGCCGCCGGGATCATCGGGGCGGCGGACGGGCCTCGGGACGGGAAACGGCGGCCCGGGTGGCGGCAGGAGTCATTGCTGCACAAGTGACAGCCATTGTGGGGATTGAAGTCCTGGCCTATACGAAGGCATTGGGCGGAGTTCATATTGCCGAAAACAGAGGAACTGTAACCAGGGAGTCCCTCGAACAAACGCTGTTCTGCCCGGATAAAGAAGCAGCCCTTAGGATGGCGGAGCGTCTGGAGGAAGCAAGGCAACAGGGAGACTCACTGGGAGGGATTGTGGAAATACTTGTACGGGGTTGCCCTGCCGGTCTGGGTGAGCCGGTTTTCGACAAGATGGATGCCGATCTGGCACGTGCGCTCATGAGCATCGGCACGGTGAAAGGTGTGGAAATCGGCTCCGGCTTCGCAGTAGCGGATATGAAGGGTTCGGAGAGCAACGATCCTCTGAGCCCCGACGGCTTCCTTTCCAATTCTGCCGGAGGGATTCTGGCCGGAATCACTAATGGAGAAGAAATCGTGATCCGGGTGGCTTGTAAGCCTATCCCGTCCATCTCACGTACCCAGCAGACCGTTGATGCCGAGGGAAATTCCACCACACTGTCCATCGGCGGCAGGCACGACGTTTGCGTTATCCCGCGAATCGTGCCGGTCTGCGAAGCCATGGTGCAAATTGTCCTGGCGGATCATCTGTTGCGGCAAAAAGCGGTGAAGCTGTGATCTAGAAAAATAAGGAGGCGGAAAACTGGGGCCATGGAAATCGGCATTATCGGAGGCAAGGGGGACATGGGCCGGTGGTTTGCCCATTTTTTTTCACAGGAAGGATATACCGTTCATATCGCTCATAAAGACGAAGGGATGAGCCTTGCTGAGATGGGTGCCCGATGTTCGGTCGTCATGGTGAGCGTGCCAATCGGCGTTACCTGTGAAGTGATTGAAAAGATCGGCCCGGCCATGAGAAAAGACGCCCTGCTGATGGATATCACCTCGATCAAAGCGGAACCTGTTGAAGCCATGCTGCGTTCAACGGAATGCGACGTGATCGGCTGCCATCCCCTTTTCGGACCAGAAGTTCCTTCTTTGGAGGGCTATTCCTTCGTTATCTGCCCGGCACGTACCGGAAAAGGAACCTGGCTTTCCTGGCTGCGGACTCTCCTGCGAAAAAATGGTGCACGCCTCGTGGAGACCACTCCGGAGGAGCATGACCGATTCATGGGGATCATCCAGGGCTTGAACCATTTCAACACCATGACCTTCGGAGTTGCCATGGATGCGCTGGGGGTAGACATCGAGGCCCTGAAACCCTTCATGACGCCGATTTTCGAGGAAAAAATCCGCATAATCAGGGAAGTGTTCAATCACAACGCCCGCATGTACTCCGAGATTCTTACCCGAAACCCCTATCTACCCGCCATTCTGGAGCGTTACGAACAGACAGTGGGAGAACTGAAACATCTCATTGAAATCCGTGACGCCCAAACCCTCCAGAAAAGGCTTCAGAAAGCCGGTATACGCTTCCCCGCAATGACCAAAGATAGTCCTGCCTGAAATACCGGAATTTGACTTTATTGCTGAAGCTGGCCTTATCGCTGAGATAATTTTTTTACCCATTGCAATTGTTTCGGCAAACAGACAGTCTTAAGGTCATAATTTCCCCGGGCAAAAATGCGGGCATTAGCTCCCAGCGTGGCACGTTTCGCGGGATTGTCAAGCAGTATACAAACCGCGGCCGCCAAGCCCTGTACATCAAAGAAGTTCACCAGCCATCCAGTGTTGTCATGTTTTATTGCTTCCTGTAGTGGTGGCGTATTACTGGCAACTATGGCACATCCTGCGCTCATTGCTTCCAGCAGGCTCCAACTCAGCACGAACGGATAAGTCAGGTACACATGTACCGTGGAAAGTTGCAGCAGTGAAATGAAATGCCCGTAAGGGATGTTCCCAAGAAAATGCACCCGCATCCAATCGGCATTGTTAATTCTCAGACGCACCTCGTCGGCAAAAATATCCTTCCACTTTTTACCATCTTCTGGGCGGGCGCCGTAACTTACATCATCGCCGCCGACGATGAGAATATGTGCCTTCGGACGGTTTTTGAGGATTTCAGGCAATGCTCGCATGAAAATGTGGTAACCCCGGTAAGGCTCCAGATTCCGATTGACGAAAGTAATTACTTCATCAGTTTTTGTTAAGGTGATGCTATCGTTTAGCGTTAGACTGACGGATGGATTAGGCGCAACGATCCGTGTGTCAATGCCATCGTGGATGACCGTAATCTTGTTGCGAAAAGGTTCAGGAAAGGTGCTTGCCTGCCACCAGGTGGGCGACAATCCGGCATCTGCGATCTCAAAATGTAGAAGATTGTTGATGTTTTTTAAACGAAGGCGGCACTTATCACTGCTATCATCGGTTGGAAATTCAGGATCGAAGCCAACATCCGCTCCTTCCGGGTGATAGTAAAACTCGCAGTAAATCCCCAGCTGGACCTTTGGCCACACATCCTTCAGAAATAAGCTTTCTCCCCAGCCTGGGTGGGCAATAATCACATCCGGCTTGAATCCCTGTGTCCTCAATTTCAGAGCCGCACGAAAGCACGCCTCACCGCGAATGGTCTTTGTCTCGAAATCGCTGACCCAAGGATGCACGTTGCGCGTAGTGCCACGAGTGGCTGAGTACGGTACTAATTTTATCCCATGCCATTCAGTAGCATTGATTTTCTGCATAGTCATGGCTAGTACATTATTGGATGGGTTGGCGGCCAGTGCCGGAGCCAGGAACTTAAACTGACCGGGGAAGTTTTGGTGTATAAAGAGGATGTTCATCGCACACTTTGAGGAACGGTATTGAAATTTAACTGACTATAGAAAATTGTTTTTTTGTGGCGGCAGTATATGAGGAAGAATTTTGCCGGTCAAGGAAGAATCTCCGTTGATGTTAAGTGTTGAGTGAAAGACATTGTGTGTAAAACAGATTTTCTGAACTTTAAGAAAAAAACAAAAACGAGTTCAACAAACGTTGGCTTTTTCCTATGTTTTTTGTCATTAAAGTGACAACTTTAAATTGTATGTCGGTGTTTGTTATAGATGACCTATTATTCAAATGTAAATCTTGATCTGCTCTCATGTATCCCAATCAACGCTAAGTGCATATTGGAAGTTGGCTGTGGCACCGGTCATTTCGCAAGGGCCTTTCTCAAACGCAACCCGGTCGCCCAATATGTAGGTGTAGAACTGTTTAAGGACGCGGCGCGTGAGGCTGCCGGGTTCTTGTCGCATGTTGTAATAGGCGATATAGAGAATGAGCAAATCTTAGCGGAGTTGGACGAGATTCGAGGTAAAGAATTATTCGAAATCCTGATTTTTGGCGATGTGCTCGAACATTTGCACAGTCCCCGTAAAGTTCTCGAGAAGTTACGCAGTCGTATAATGCCGAGTGGTTTATGCGTGGCCTGTATTCCGAATGTGGCTCATTGGTCAGTATTGCAACAACAATTACGCGGACGTTGGGATTATGTGGATTCTGGACTGCTTGACCGTACCCATTTGCGTTTTTTTACCTTGGAAACAGCGGTAGAACTATTTCAAAAGGCCGGATGGACAGTATTGGATGCCAAGGCGCGTATTCTTTGGCCGGAGAAAACCGCCTCTGCTCTGAACACCTTTGCCCCACTAGCCGATAAGCTTGGTATCGCTCCCGAGAAACTGCGCCGGGATTTGTCAGCTTTCCAGTGGATAATTCGAGCGGTAAATGGGACGACGCCGACTGTTATAAGTATAGGCGCTCTAGGGTTGAACAAAATTGCCGGTGTTACAGAAGTGCGTGTAGATCATCCGATGACCGCGCTTTCCACACTACCGACGGTCAAAGCGGTTTGGGGTGCAGGTCGGGTTACCTTACCGCCGGACTGGTCGCCGGGAGTGTTGGTGCTGCATCGCCAGTTCATGAATGATGCCCAATTCAACGTCCAGATCGAACATAAAATTGCCCAGCGCTGGGTGATTGTGGCTGATATTGATGATGATCCTCATCACTGGAAGGAATCAATTGAAACCGATTTCTATGCATATAAGGCTGTACACGCAGTGACAGTGAGCACTGAACCTCTGGCAGAGATGATTCGGCAGTGGAATCCGAATGTACAGATTTTCCACAACGCCATTTTCGAATTGCCGCCGGTTTCCTCTGAAACACCTAAACAGGGTGAACGATTAAGAATATTCTTCGGGGCGTTGAATCGGGAAAACGATTGGAGCGACGTATTGGATGGCATTGTGGCTGCAGTGGATAAAATTGAAGATACCGTACAATTTGTGGTTGTTCACGATAAAGCATTTTTCGATGCTTTGCCCGATGGCATAAGCAAGGAATTTCACCCGACGTTGCCGTATGATCATTATATGGCTGTACTGACTACCTGCGATGTGGCGCTTCTCCCTTTAAGCGACAATCCATTCAATCGCTCGAAATCGGATTTGAAGTTCATCGAGTGTTGTGCAGCGGGTGTGGTGCCCATTTGTTCACCAGTTGTCTATGCGGAAAGGTCGGTACACCATAAAATCGGATCGTTCGCAACTACGTCCGATGAATGGCAGCAGGCGCTGACAGATGTTCTTCGTCGGCCTGAAGAAATCTCACGCCGCCGTGCTCTAGGACTTGCCTATGTAAAAAGGGAGCGAATGCATTGCCATCAATTGGCCGCCCGTGAGGAATACTATCAGCGACTGCTGATGCAGCGTGACAGTCTTGAAACAGAAAGACAAGCGAGATTGAAGATGTATAAGCTGAATTCATCAAGGACTTAACGAATCTGTTCCTTTGAATAGTGATTTATGATCTTATCTCCCGAAGACCTTTCTGAGGAGTTCCGTTGTTCTGGCGGCGGGGTTGGCCCTGATCTTGGCCTCCTCCTGGCCCAGT
>MVQR01000112.1 GCA_002067815.1 Syntrophus sp. PtaB.Bin001
TTTCACGGCTGGATCAGAAAATTCGGCCATTTATCCGAATATTTCATCCTGGGACTGCTATTCTTCCGCGCCTTTCGGGGACAAGCTTCGCCACAATGGCGTTTGCGCTGGGCCCTCTATGCCTTCCTCGCGGTGGTGACTTTCGCACTGGGCGATGAATTTCATCAATCCTTCGTCACATCGAGAACCTCTTCCCTTGCCGATGTTACCATCGATTCTCTGGGCGGCCTCCTCTCCCAGATAGCGATTTACATCCGAATCAAGATCAGCAGACAACAGAACCCGCGCCGACCCGCCTCCTTCGTACAGCGAAAATCGCCTTGAATTAAAGAATAATATCAAATAATATTAATATGATTCCCGTTTCAGCTTTCGCATGACCCCAAAGCAATAAGGAGGAAGCTATGGCGGATTTCAAGTTTCCCGTCCCTGAATCCTGGGCGAAATCGGCCTGGATAGACAATGAAAAATATCTACGGATGTACGAGCAGTCGATTAGCGATCCTGAGGGCTTCTGGGGGGAACAGGCCAAATGCCTGGACTGGTTTTCTCCCTGGACGAAGGTGAAGGAGGGTTCCTTTGACGAAGAGGTTCGCATTTCCTGGTTTTCCGGCGGTAAACTGAACGTCAGCCATAATTGCCTGGACCGCCACCTGGCCGGACGTGCCGATCAAATAGCCATCGTCTGGGAGGGTGACGACCCGACGGTAAGCAGGTTCTTCACCTATCGCCGGTTGCACGAAGAGGTCTGCAAATTCGCCGATGCCCTGAAGTCTCTGGGATTGCGGCGGGGTGATCGCGTCACTCTTTATCTGCCAATGATTCCCGAGCTGGCGGTGGCCATGCTGGCCTGCACCCGCATCGGCGTCGTGCATTCCATCGTGTTCGGAGGTTTCTCGCCGGAATCCCTGGCGGACCGCATCCGGGACTGCCAGAGCCGGGTGGTGATCACCGCCGATGAGGGGTTGCGCGGGGGCAAGACGCTCCCCTCGAAAGAAAACACCGACAAGGCCGTGGAGAAATGTCCCGTTGTCGAAAAGGTCATCGTGGTGAGGCACACGGGCGGCAAGGTTCCCTGGACGCCGGGACGGGATCTCGAATGGGACGAGCTCATGGATAAAGCTACGGCTGACTGCCCTGCCGAAGAAATGGATGCCGAAGACCCGCTTTTTATCCTCTATACCTCAGGCTCCACGGGAAAACCGAAGGGAGTGCTGCATACCACGGGAGGGTATCTCCTCTTCTCGGCCCTGACCCACAAGCACATTTTCGACTACCATGACGGCGACATTTACTGGTGCACCGCCGACATCGGCTGGGTGACGGGCCACAGCTACATTATTTACGGCCCACTGGCCAACGGCGCCACAACGGTCATGTTCGAAGGCGTGCCCAATTATCCGGATTGGTCCCGCTTCTGGAATGTCGTGGACAAGCACCGGGTTTCCATCCTCTACACGGCGCCGACGGCCATTCGGGCCCTGATGCGCCAGGGCGACGCACCGGTCAGGAAAACCTCCCGCAAGAGCCTGCGGCTCCTCGGCACCGTCGGAGAGCCCATCAATCCGGAAGCATGGCTCTGGTACTACAATGTCGTCGGCGAGAAACGCTGCCCCATCGTCGATACCTGGTGGCAGACGGAAACCGGAGGGATTTTGATTTCCCCCCTACCCGGCGCCATGGCCCTCAAGCCGGGCTCCGCATGTCGGCCATACTTCGGCGTGAAGGCGGCCATCGTCGATGCCGCAGGCAATTTTATCGAAGGACCGGGAGATGGTAATCTGGTAATAACCAATCCCTGGCCGGGCATGCTGCGGACGATTTACGGCGACCATAAGCGTTTTCTGGAAACCTATTTTTCCATGTACAAGGGAGTTTACTTTACCGGTGACGGCGCCCGCCGGGATGAGGACGGCGATTACTGGATCACGGGCCGGGTCGACGATGTCATCAATGTATCGGGACACCGCCTGGGTACCGCCGAGGTCGAGAGCGCCCTGGCGGCGCATCCCGCCGTAGCGGAGGCGGCCGTAGTCGGTTTTCCCCACGAGATCAAGGGCCAAGGCATCTATGCCTATGTTACTTTAAAGGCTGATCAACAGCCCTCGGAAGCGTTGCAATTGGAGCTTCTACATTGGGTCAGGAAGGAAATCGGGGCCATTGCCGCTCCGGACTTCATCCAGTGGGCGCCCGGCCTGCCCAAGACCCGATCGGGAAAGATCATGCGGCGGATTCTCCGCAAAATCGCCGCCAATTCGCTGGATGATCTGGGCGACACCAGCACCCTTGCCGAACCGGCGGTCGTCGAAGAACTGATCAGAAATCGACCGACTGCAATCGGGGGATGATGCTGAGTTGCCTTTCTTCGCCTATCTTCGTCGGCCTCGCCGTCGGTTCCCCGATGGGTTATCTTATACTGCTTTGTATCTCTTTTTTACGGCCCTGTTATCCTTTTGTAACGCGACACGGCATGAATTCGCAGTTGCGGTATGCTTTTTGATTGACAAGATTATCGTTCACCACCAGAATGTTTCAATAAATAAGATATTATTGAGGACCGGCATATGGATTCAAACTACCTGGAATTCTCGGAATCCGCTTTGAAAAAATCGATGGATTATCATCTGCGCTGTTCGCTGTGCAAAGAACCACCGGCAAAGGAATGCCGGGATCATTTTTTATCGACGGCTTTTTCTCTGCGGGACCGCATGACAGAAAAGATCCTGCAGACCGAACGCAGATATCAGGAGGCAAAGGCAAAAAGGGTCTATTATCTGTCGATGGAATTTCTGATCGGGAGATTACTGGGCAACTCTCTTCACAATCTGGGCCTCTTCGATGTCTGCAAAAAACTCATGGCGGAAGCGGGCGTCGATATCGACGAAGTCCGTGAGCAGGAAAACGACGCCGGACTCGGCAACGGCGGCTTGGGAAGACTGGCTGCTTGTTTTCTCGATTCCATGGCAACGATGCAAATCGCCGGATTCGGCTATGGAATCCATTATGAATACGGCCTTTTCAAGCAGGAAGTCGACAACGGCTACCAGAAGGAAAAACCGGACAACTGGCTGGCGGAATTCAGCCCGTGGGAGATCAAACGGCCCGATGAGAAATGCATCATCCCCATCTACGGCCGGATAGAACACTTCAAAGACCGCTCGGGTGATTACAATCCCATGTGGCTGGACTGGAAGGTGATCATGGGCATTCCCTTCGACATCCCCGTCGTCGGCTACGGCGGACAAACGGTAAACTGGCTGCGACTCTACGGGGCCGGTTCTTCCACCGATTTCGACATCCAAATCTTTAATGAAGGCGATTATTTCCGGGCGGTGGAACAGAAGGTGGCATCCGAAACAATCACAAAGATGCTCTACCCGTTGGACACCCTCAAGTCCGGCAAGGAATTGCGGCTGGTGCAGGAATACTTCCTGGTCGCCTGCGCCCTGCGAGACATTATCCGCCGGTATTGCAAGGATCACGATAAATTCGACGACTTTCCCGATTCCGTGGCCATCCAGATGAACGACACCCATCCGTCTTTGGCCGTAGCGGAGCTTATGAGGCAGCTCGTTGACGAGTGCGCCCTGCCCTGGGAGCAGGCATGGGATATAACCAGGAAAACCCTGGCCTACACCAATCATACGATTCTTTCCGAGGCCCTGGAGAAATGGCCGGTAAGCCTTCTGGAACAGGTCATCCCCAGGCATCTCCAGATCATCTACGAAATAAACCACCGTTTTCTCCAAAAGGTGGCTTTCCTCCATGCCGGCGACGTCGATGTACTCCGGCGGGTATCGCTCATCGAAGAAGGAGAAAACAAGCAGGTAAGAATGGCCCATCTGGCCATGGTAGGTTCCCATTGCATCAACGGAGTATCAGCTCTCCACACGGAGATATTGAAAACCCATAATTTTGCGGATTTCCATGCCCTTTGGCCGGAGCGCTTTGTCAATATAACCAACGGCATCACCCAACGGCGCTGGCTGCTCGAAGCCAACCCCAAGCTCGCAGGGTTGATCAGCGAAACAATCGGCAATTCCTGGATTACCGATCTCTCCCGGCTTAAATTGCTGGAACCCCATGCCGACGAGGAAAATTTCCAGGAGCGGTTTCGGGAAATCAAACTGGCCAACAAGAAGCTTCTGAGCAAGGTCATTTCGAAAACGGCCTATATTTCCGTCGATCCCGATTCGCTTTTCGACGTTCACGTGAAACGGATCCACGAGTATAAACGCCAGTTGCTGAAAGTCATGCACATTATCTACGAATACCTGCAAATCACCCGGGAAGGGAAAAATCCCACCGTGGCAAAAACTTTCATTTTCGCAGGTAAGGCGGCACCTGGTTACTGGGTGGCGCAGCAGATGATAAAGCTGATTCATAATGTAGGACAGATAGTCAATGCGGACAAAAGACTGCATGACGCCCTGAAGGTCGTCTTCCTTCCCGACTACCGGGTCTCGTTGGCGGAAAAGATCATTCCGGCCGCTGATTTGAGCGAACAGATCTCCATGGCCGGCATGGAGGCCTCCGGAACGGGAAACATGAAATTCATGCTTAACGGAGCGCTGACGGCGGGCACCCTGGACGGCGCCAACGTCGAAATGCTTGAAGAAGCGGGAAAAGACAACATCTTCATTTTCGGATTGAAGGCGGAGGAAATTGCCCGAATGCAGCGTGAAAACTCCTTCCACCCATCGGAATACTATCACAACCATCGGGAAATCAGCATGGTCATCGACGCCTTGCGTGACAATGTCTTCTGCCCCTTGGAACCAGGGCTATTTCAGTGGATTTACTCCCGGATCATGAATGAGGAAGACTACTATTTTCACCTGCCTGATTTCATTCCATACATAAAAATTCAGGAAAAAATAGAGAAGGAATACCGGAATACGGCTTCCTGGACAAAAAAGGCGATCCTTAACGTCGCCAGGTCAGGTAAATTCTCCAGTGACAGGGCCATTTCCGAATACGCCTCCATTATCTGGAACTCGAAAGCGGTCAAATGAAGGACGCCAAAGAAAAGATCCTGATTATTGATGATTCTCCGGAAATCATATTATTGCTCTCCCATTTTCTTAAGGAGTCAGGCTATGAAATCGCCGAAGCGGAAAACGGCGAACAGGGCTTGAAGCTGGTGCGCAGCTTCAAGCCGGATCTGATTCTTCTGGATATCGTTATGCCCGGCATCGATGGATATGCGGTCTGTGAGAACATCAAAGCCGATCCCTGTCTGCAGGATATTCCCATTATCTTCCTGTCCGCCAGATCCGAAGTGGCGGACAAGATCAAGGGACTCGCCATCGGCGCCGCCGATTACATTACCAAACCTTTTGACCGCGGGGAAGTCATGGCCCGCATTGAGAATCAGCTCAAGATACGACGCCTCACCTACGAGCTGATCGCGGCCAATGCCGAATTGATGGAAAAACAGAGGAGTCTCAATGAAGACCTTCAGGCTGCCGCCGGAATCCAGCAAAGCCTTCTGCCGCAGACGCTTCCGGAAATCGGGAGTCTGGAAATTGCGTGGAAATTCATGCCTTCCGAACAGATTGGGGGCGATATCTTCAACGTTCTCCGCCTTGACGAGGATCATATCGGATTTTACATGATCGACATCAGCGGACACGGGGTTCCCGCCGCCCTGGTAACTTTTTCCGTTTCCCAGACCCTTCAGCCCCACATGGGTTATACCATCAAGAAAAAACCCGGATTATCTCCCGATTACGAAATCGTGCCTCCCGGCGAAGTTTTGAAGGCCCTTGATGCGGAATACCCTTGGGAGAGGTTTGAAAAATTCCTGACCATCATTTATCTTATCATCAACATCCGTGACGGGAGTCTGATTTACAGCAATGCCGCCCACCCCCCTCCTCTCCTTCTTCATACGACCGGATCTCTGGAACTCCTGGAAAAAGGAGGAACAATCATCGGTCTGGGAGGGATACTGCCTTTCGAGGAGGAACAGACGGCACTGGAAGATGGAGATAAGATCCTGCTTTACACCGACGGCTTGTTTGACGCCATGAATGGGCAAGGGGAAATTTTCAGTGAGGAACGTTTTCACGAACTCGTAAAAGATCTGAGCCCTCTGCCTATACAAACCATGCTGGACAAGATTGTTGCGGCGATAATAGATTTTGTAGATAGCGCTAAACTCCGTGATGACGTGAGTCTCCTGGGGATTGAATTCAAAAAGTAGAGTCGAGGAAGGTAATTATGCAACTACAACAGAAGAAGATGGGAGATGTA
Source organism: Syntrophus sp. PtaB.Bin001 (assembly GCA_002067815.1). Classification (GTDB taxonomy): domain Bacteria; phylum Desulfobacterota; class Syntrophia; order Syntrophales; family Syntrophaceae; genus Syntrophus. The sequence continues at coordinate 6,259 of MVQR01000112.1, forward strand.
CTGGTCGTAAGACCGCTGGAAAAAAGGATTGATGCCGCAACGGCAACTGAATTCAAGGAAAGGATGATCGATTGGATCGGTTCGGGCAACCGGCGGATCGTTCTCAACCTTTCCGAAGTGGACTTTATCGACAGCAGCGGACTCGGCGCGATTGTTTCAAGCCTCAAGAAGATCGGCAATGACGGCGATCTCGTAATCTGTGTCGTCAAGGAAACCGTTATGAGTCTGTTCCGTTTGACTCGTATGAATCGGGTGTTCGACATATTTCCGGCAGAAGAGGAGGCCATTCGGGCTCTGTCCGGAGAACAGGCATAGGAAAATGGAAGCAGAAGGCATGATCAAACTGATTATTGAAAGCAGGATTGAAAATGTCTCACTGATCGGAGGGGCAGTGCGGGGCATCGCCAATGGACTGTCATTTGACGAAATGAGCAGCTATCATCTCGAGCTCTGCGTCGTGGAAGCGGTCAGCAATGCGACGAAACATGCCTATCACTCCCAGGCGGGACATCCCGTGGAAGTGGACATCCTACTGTTTCAGGATCGAATAACCTTCAAGGTTTCCGACACCGGGGAAAGCCTGGAACCGAAAAAGGTCCGGCTGCTGCGTTTCGATCCTCAAAAACTGGAGACCCTGCCGGAAAGCGGTATGGGGCTTTTCATCATGCATGCCCTCATGGACGAGGTCAATTATGAAACCCTGAGCGGCCGCAACACTCTGACAATGAGCAAATTTCTTAGGAAGCAGGAACAACCTAATTAAGAAATTTGGGTGAAACTTCCTGAACGGTAGAATTCCGCTCTCCGGCTACTCATAGATGATGCGGAGATGATCGAGGTAGCTTGACAGTTCGGCCGTTTTT
>MVQR01000113.1 GCA_002067815.1 Syntrophus sp. PtaB.Bin001
ACCTATTAAGGAAATCGGTCAGGGCACGATCTCCGCTAAGATAAATAACGAATCAGTCAAATTTATAGTAAAATATAAAGATAAGAATCTGACAACGGTGGGAATTCGCGTAGGTATTGTAGGTGATCAAACGTCTTCAAAATTGATCCATGATAAGGTCATGGATAATATTACCCGTGAAACCGGCAGACTGAATTAGACTTTTATCATTAATTCTTGAATAAATGTGAACCGGACTAAACAAATACCGATGAAAAATCATCGGTATTTGTTTTTCCGACAGATTTGTTTTTGGCCGACGATGATATCCAAACGGGGTTACTACCGTTACACACGCAAACGTCGAAACGCTTATTCACTTTTATTCTCCAATCCATAAGCCTTGATTTTCTTATGCAGATTGCTTCTCTCCAAACCGATGGACTCGGCCGTTTTCGATATGTTGCCTTCAAATTCACGAAGCTTTTTGGCAAGGTATTGTTTTTCAAAATCCATTCTTGCCTCCCGGAATGAACCGGAAAGAAAATCGAATCCCACATAGCCAAAAGGCTCAACTTTATGACCGTCCTTAGGAAGAGGTGGAATATCATTTAAAGTTATGACGTTCGAGTTTGTCAAAATAGCCAGCCGCTCAATGAAATTCTTGAGTTCCCTGACATTTCCCGGCCATTGATGCTCCATTAGAACAGCCAAGGCATCTTCCTCAATCATCTTTTTGGGTTCGCCTTCCTTTAAGGCAAAATCAGTCAGAAATCTTTCCGCCAACAGTGGGATGTCTTCTTTTCTGCTTCTCAGTGGCGGCACTTTCAGAGGGATAACATTGAGCCGATAAAAAAGATCCTGCCGGAATCGCCCTTCTTCCATTTCTTTTTCAAGATCTTTGTTTGTTGCAGCAAGGACACGAACATCAAGTTGGATAATTTTATTCCCGCCGACCCTTTCGAATTTCTTTTCCTGCAGAATTCTCAATATCTTTGCCTGAGCTTTTAAGCTCATATCCGCCACTTCATCTAAAAATATCGTCCCTTCATGGGCAAGATCGAACTTCCCTCTTTTTTTCTCCGTCGCCCCAGTAAAAGCGCCCTTTTCATGACCAAAAAGTTCGCTTTCGATGAGTTCTTCAGGGATAGCGGCACAATTAACTTCAATCATGGGCTTGTCCGCCCTTTTGCTCTGCCGGTGAATCGCTCGTGCCACCAGCTCCTTGCCGGTTCCATTTTCTCCCATTATCAGAATCCAGGCATTGGTTGGAGCCACAATGCCGATCATTTCCTTAAGCTCCATGATAGGGTAACTTTTACCCGTCAACTCATAATCCTGATTTATCTTCTGTTTAAGAAGAAGATTTTCTTCTTCCAGGCGAGACATGTCCAATACATGCTTGACCGTCAAAATGACTTTTTCCAGGGAAAGAGGTTTCTCGATAAAGTCGAAAGCGCCTAATTTGGTAGCCTTGACGGCGGTTTCTATCGTTCCATGACCGGACATCATAACCACAGGCAGCGTTGGGCGCAGATTTTTAATCGTCTTTAAAACTTCCATCCCGTCAATACCAGGCAACCATATGTCGAGAAGAACAAGACAGGGAAGTTCTTCGTCAAGGATTTTGATGGCTTCTTCACCACTTTGGGCGGTCAGGACATCATAACCTTCATCCAAAAGAATATCCCCCAGGGATTTACAGATACTCTCTTCATCATCGACAATCAGTATTGTTTTTTCCATAAGCCGACTTTTATTTAAGTGAAAAATTTAAAAACAATTTCAGTTATTGCTTTAATCAGCACATATGACAGTTTCAGTTTACATTACTGTTTCCGCAACAGGCAGATCGAATGTGACGACGGTTCCCCCGGGCTTGTTATTAGAGATTGTAATGTGACCGTGATGGTCTGATATAATGGAGCTGACAATCGCAAGTCCGAGACCTGTCCCCGTTTTTTTCGTGGAAAAGTAAGGTTCAAACACCTTCATTTTATAACCCGCAGGAACTCCGCAACCATTGTCGACAACCTCTGTAATGGCCCGGTTGTTCGCCTTGTCATAATATGTTTTAATTTTTATACAGCCATCGGTTTTATTGACAGCGGCAACCGCATTATCCAGCAAATTGACAACAACCCTTTTTATCTGTTCCGGGTCCAACATTACCTTTGGTATTTCTTCGCTCAGCTCAAAATCAAACAAGATATCCTTATGGGCATCCTGAAAAAGTACGACGGCTTCTGTTACTGTTTCATTCAAATTATTTGGCACGAGTCGGGTGACAGGCATCCGGGCGTAACGTGAAAATTCATTAACCAAATTCTTCAAAATATCGACCTGGTCGATAATGGTTCTTGTGCATTCATAAAATATATTCCCATTCTCCCCAAATTTATCGCCATATTTGCGCTGAAGTCTCTGGGCTGACAGTTGAATAGGCGTTAAGGGATTTTTTATTTCGTGCGCCATCCGCCGGGCAACTTCACGCCATGCTGCAGCGCGTTCCGCTCTTTGCAGTTGCGTCAGATCCTCAAATACAATGACCATTCCCATATCGTTACCTTCATCGTCTTTCACACGCGTCATGGTCATGAGAATCGTCAATGCTCTATCTTTAAGTACCAGTTCAATCTGTCTTTCAATTTGGCCCTTTCCGCTTTTTTCCAGATCTTTTAACAGAACCTCGGCCAAATTCATGTGTTCACTCAACAAAATGTCTTCATATCGTTTATTGACAATCTTTTCCAGTTTGATATCGAGCATTCTCTCCGCGGCTCGGTTTATGGTCGTTATAAATCCTTGCTCATTGACGGAAACCACGCCGGCTGAAACGTTGCGAAGAACAGTTTCCATGTACTTACGACGTTGTTCCAGATTTATATTAGCCTGTTCGAGATTTTCATTGCTGCGCCTTAAATCTCTGGTCATGGAATTGAAGGCATCAACAAGCACCCCGATCTCGTCATCGGCGACAATGTCAATTTGATGATTCAAATCACCTTTGGCAATACGCTTTGTAGCATCTGCCAGATCAAGAATAGGCACGGTAATTCCCTTTGCCATGAACAAGCCGAACCAAGTTGCTGAAAAAATTATCAACAGCGTAACGATGGACAATGTGATCATGTAGCTTATTTTGATAGGGGTTTTCATCAGTTGCATTTGACCGTATTGTTCCGACGCCTTGGATACCACGGATATTTTATCAATTGTATCTTTGGGAATATAATAACTGACGACAACGGCGCCGATAGCTTCCGAAGGTTGGGCATTGGAATATATGGGAACCAAGCCGCTGATAAATTCCCCGTTTTCCAAAGGTTGAATTAAAGAAACCTCATTGCCGGCGAAGACCTCTTCCATAACCTGAGGCGTTGGAGACAAAGGCTTGATATCGTTATTTTCCGGACCTAGAAACACCATACTTTTTTTTCTATTATCCACATATATTTCGATGACAGCAGTTTTAATCTGCTTCTGCCTTTGTTCCACCAGCGTTTTCAGATAATCAGCTCTATCTACCTCATAAAGCTGATTCTCCGTGATCTCGGCACTCAATCGGCCTGCATGATATTTGGCATTTTCTTCATGTTGTTTATAAAAAATCTGGGCGACTTCCAGAGTTTTGTTTAACGCATCACCCACTTTGACGTTGAACCAGTTGTCAATGCTGTATGACAAGAAGTTGATCGCCACTATAAAAAGAAGTATGGTAGGTATCAGCGAAAGAGAGACAAAAGCCGCCACTAATTTTGTCCTCATCTTTGACCCGAGAACCCCATGCCTTCTTTCAAAGACAAGCTTCACAACATTCCTGATAATTAAAAAGATCAGCAGAATGATTAAAATGATATTGATGTTTATCAGTCCGAAAATCAGGATATTATTCGATTCTGGAAGCAGGTATTCTTTTTGAAATAAGTAGTTTTCTACAAAAGAAAAAGCAAGGATGCACAAAACCGTGACAGCGATCAGGATAAGGTCGCGGCGTCTCCTCTTTACGTCGATATCAATAATTTTACGATTTTTAATATTCATTTTTGAAAATGAAAGGGCTGGTAATACCAATCTGTCTCAAAATCCTTCAGGGATAAAAAAATCCTGATAAACTCAGCGTAAAAAGGTAATTGGTAATTTTCCCATTCAAGTTTAATTTTTGCGTAGTATTTATGATCATCCTTCAGGTTTTTTATACTTGTTACAGGTATACCATTTATTTCAGTTATGGCCAGCCTTGCCAGATCGAATTCCTGGAAACCCTCCACTGTTTTTTGCAAATTCGAAGTTAAGTAAAATGTTTTCTTTATCCGATCGTATTTAATGTGCTTTTTTATCTCAATTTGAGCCAACCTTTTGTCTATCCGGTACTTCTTGTCTTCATAGAATTCGATTCTAAAAGTGAAGGTTGTTGGAACCCCGGCAAGGATCGCTCTTTTGATATCCTCTGTAATACCTGAAACTCTCGCATAAATAAGAATGTTTGTTTTATCGTTCGTAATCAGAACTTCGCTGATCTTGATCTCTCCGCAGCTATTCTTCTTATAGAATTGATAAGCAGTTGGAACGAGAAATAAGATTAATATTAATAACAAAAGCAACAATGCTATAATTTTAAATTTTATATTTTTCATAATTTACTTCACTTTCTTTTTATCGCTCCCATCCCCGGTTTTAATCCTTGTTTTCCATCGTTGTGGCTATAAGATAGAGAGCAGAAAGTTATCAATCCAAATCTCACTTCATATGATCTTCTTCAGCAGACTCTGCGCTTAATCCGCTTTTATTTGAATAAGGAAATCAAGTAAATCATAACCTGAGGTTTTCTGTCAAAGTTTTGTACCTTTTTTTTCTATTTTCATTTATTAAGCTTATGAAGGCATTTACATCCAAAAAATAATGTTTCAATAATCAAATCTTCACCAGGAAGGGGAAACAATATGAGTTCTAACGGCCGCAGGGTGTTTTTGTTGATCAGTTTGCTGTTTTTGGCAATTGTGAAGGCAGAAATGTCATATGCAAATCAAGATGATTATAAAATTATAAAAACTTCCAAATGGACTTTTAAGGTAACCGGCTTCCGGTCCGGTCTTCAGGAAGCGATATGGGATCAGATGGTCCTGTATTCGACAAAAGAGGTCCCTTTTAAGGACAAGCAATTTATCATGGTTGAGGGTCTTTTTAGTCCCGTGGAAAAGAAAGATAAATACGTATTGGACGTTAAGCTTAAATTGAATGGCGAACAGAGCATAATATTCGTCGAAATGATAGATCAAAAAGGTCAAATCAGTAAAAAAAGTAAAGTAGGAAAATCAAATGGTCATTTTATTGCCATGGGTGATATTGCACTCTTTGATCAATCAAAGTCTTTTGAGTTTAAATCCACTCAATTTCCGGTAAAAATGAATATATGTTTCTCTCTGCCGGCTAATGTCCAATCATTTGAATTTTCTATGGATGATAGTGAGCAAATTAAGTTAGGCAACCTGCAGAAGCCTAAAGATGAAACGAAGACAATTCAAAAAAACAAAAATCATACTGGAACTCGTATAAGAATCTGAAATTTTAGCCTGTCACAAAATAATCTCCGGTCTCAAAATGTTACAGTTTAATCCTGTAATTACTTATGTAATTATTACGTATTGCATTACTCTTTCGATTCCTTATAAATAGATATCAAGTTCAATAGAAAATCCAGGATATAAAAGGAGATAAAAGATGCCGGAAGGTAAAGTTAAATGGTTCAATGATTCAAAAGGCTATGGTTTCATTGCACAGGACAACGGTGAAGATGTATTCGTACATTATTCTGCAATCCATGGAGAAGGATTTAAGACACTGTCCGGAGATGAGCGTGTCAGTTTCGATATTGTGCAAGGCTCTAAAGGCCCTGCGGCGGGGAATGTTCGCAGGCTGTAGTAAATTGATTCGTTTTTATTTAAAAGCTCCCTATCTTAGGGAGCTTCTTGTTGCCTGACTCTTAAAGGCCTGGCGAACAATGAATATACCTTTGTACTGCAGATATTATCATCGGCTTTAGATAAGGCCTTCTTCAGATCATTGGGAATATATCTGATGCTCTGACTGGTACAGCGCAATTAAAACATTCATCCTGGACTTTTATGGGCACCTTTTCTTTATCATTGTTTTCCATCCATATGACTGCCCCGCAGTTTCGACATACTATAATGTAGAATAGATTATCATCGACTTTGCCTGCACATTTTTCGCAGATATTGATTTCGATTTCTGTTAGATCCAGCTTTTCAAGTTTGATTTTTGCCACTTTTTCAGCTTTATGCTTGCAGACGGTGCATTCTTTCATTTTGCCTCTATTAATAATTATTTATACAGTTTTCTCATATAAATATTGTTCAGAATTCATTTGGAAAAATTTACGCCAGCGCACGGCAAAGGACCTGTCTGGAATACAGAACTGAAGCCTGCGCTTCCGGACTTCACGATTAAATTAATGAATACTTCTTCCGAAAATGCAGTCAACTGATATAAAAATGGGTTACGAAATACTTCATAACCCATTGACATTTGGTGCCCCTGCCGCGATTCGAACGCGGGGCACACGGATTAGGAATCCGTTGCTCTATCCTGCTGAGCTACAGGGGCAAATAAGAGAAGCTGAACAATGTGGCCGTGTAACACTCTTTTAATTAGGTGTCAATATGCCTTTGCTATGAATGTCATTTTGAAGAACTAAATTCAGAAATTAAAAGTGCATCAAGATTACGAACACCCAGATAATCGGATATATGTTCGACATCGTATTTTAACCATTTATTTAATCCCTACATAGAAAAAGAACAAAATCAATTTATTCCTTGAAGAAACTGCCTTGTATTCTGCATTGGCCAATTCTTTTAACGATAGAGATTCATAACCCCTAAATAAAGAAGAATTCGATCAGGAAAAATACTCGGTTTCATAAAGGAGGTATTGAAATGATCTCTAACAGAATCCGGTGTTTAAGCTGCGGTAATGAAGGTTCGAGAGAAATTTTAGGGATTGGATCCATTGAATCGAAGGAATTCATCTTCAGGGAAAAGGGACATAATCCTTATACCGGAGATCTTTACTTTCTCTGTC
>MVQR01000114.1 GCA_002067815.1 Syntrophus sp. PtaB.Bin001
TTAATTCCGATATATATTACTTAAATATCACCGATGGTCAAGTTAATTTTATCAGGGATTATCCTTAAGGGTAAAATTTCTATTTTGAAATTAAGGGAAATTGGACGAGAAAAAAATACTTAATGAAAATTCATTTATGAATATTTAATAGTAAGAAAAGGAGATAGAGACTTATTTTAAGATACAGCCTTGGGAAAAACTCGATAAAATATTTTTTTTACCTTGTTTGTGCCAAAAATGGGGAGCATTCATCGTTATAATGAATGCTCCCCATTCGGAAAACTCAATGCTAATCGATTATGGACAATTTTCGATCCTAAAGTATATTTCATTCGAGAGTCAGAAATCCCACCCTGTCTATTGTGCGGACGCCGTCGTGGTGGTTTTACATTCCGAAGCGCCGAGATCCCATGCCGTACCCTGAGGTCTGCTGACGGCATCGATATCGGAGTTGAAATGGGTAAATTTGTAACCCTTGTTGTTGCCCGGAGATGTAGATTGCGCCCGGTAAGTGGAGGTCAGATTGGGTGCGACGTTTGCCGTGGTCAGGTGCTTGTTGATTCCCGCTGCGGACATTGCTGCGGCGAAAGTCGAGTAGCGTGTTCCTTTGACACGGACAGCCTGGACCCCTTCCGAACCCTGATGGACATAGTTATAATCCAATTGCACCTGCTTGCCGTCTCCTTCGGAACCGATAGTCCATGATCCAGCATAACCGATATCCATGGCGACTCCGCCGGAACCCAACCGGTAGCAGTTATAGACGATATTGTTGTAGACCTTCCAGTCCGCTATGGTTTTTCCGTCTTTGGGCCAAATATTCAAACCGCTGTAGGGCGTGCCGACAATCGTATTGTTGGCGATGACGACATGGGAGGTGCCGGTCGTGATGGAACTGGGACCGAAGGTGAATTCTATACCGCGAAGATAGGCGTCCGACTTCAGGCTTGCCTTCGGGGTCGTATCGTAGATCAGGTTGTTGTAAACATAGATGTAATCTTCCGCCTGGGCGATATTGTTGGCGAAGGTGCTGATCAGCATGTAGGAGTTGACCCCCGTCTTAGTCGGGTGGGAGAAGTTGTAGAAAGTGTTGTTGTAGATCCGGTGATATCCGGCCGAGGTCTGGATGCCGTCGGAATGGCCGACGCCTTTTCCCGTTGCGAAGGTGTGCATTTTGTTGTTGTAGAAGTCAAGGCCGCGCATGTCATCCTCAAGACCGTCGTCCTGGAGTTCGTAAATCTCGTTGTGATGAACCTTGAACCGTCCGAACATTGCCGCTCCGTTGGAGCCTTTCAGGGAAATCTGGTCCTGCCAGTTATTGTGGATCTTGCAGTAACCGACATCAAGTACATTGGGTGTCGAGTCCCAGCTTGATGGCACATAATGGCGGATGCCGTTGCCGTCGGCGCTGCTCGCTGAAGAATTTCCGTTATTGTCGATCTCTAGGTATTGCAGACTCAATCCGTAACCGGTTGCATAGACGCCGTTCTGTGTACAGCCGGTAACCCGGATATTGCATTTGCCGCCGACATTTCCGTTGATGTCGATGTTGTTTTTTGTGAGCCTTATCCCGCCTGAATTTGCTCCGGCCGCGGCCGTGATCGTTACCACGCCGTTATGAGGCGAGGTCTGTCCCGGTTTGATGTAAATGGGGCTTGAGTCTGTTCCGCTCTTACCCGGGTTGAGAACTTCTTTGTAGATTTTGGACGTCGTCCCGCCGGAGATGTAAATCGTATCGCCGGGATTTATTGATGACCACGCGATTGCGGAGAACGATTTCCAGGCGTTAGTCCATGAAGTTCCATTGCCGGTACCTGTTGCAGTGTTGTCCACATACCATGTTGCCGCATGCGCCGATGCAAAGGACAAAACGGCAAAACAAATCAGAAACGCAAATAACAATTTTTTCTTCATCCTTTTTCCTCTCTTTTCTTTTTTTCAGGATCCGGCAAGATATATTCGGACAATTCACAGCAGCCTTGCGAAAACAAGATAAAATCCGTAATCGTCAGATAGCTTTTTATACAATAAAGCGGAATGTTCAGTTTAGCGGGAAAAGAGAAGATAGTGAAGTGAACAGCATTTGTAGTTTCGATAACAGATTGACAGAGATCTTTTAGAGCAGAAGACAATAACTTAAACCGAATTTCAACATGCCGACTTACCGGACTCTTCCTGATAGTCCTTTGTGTAAAGACCGGCAACCTTATGGTCCCGAGTCTGTATTCCTGAAAGATCAAGTTCTATGCCATGAATATTAATCCGCATAACGTGGCATGAATATGCACAAGAGAAGGGCCAAAATTTTATGATCAATATAACAGAAAAAGTAGAGCGTCAAATTTTTTTAATAGTGCCAGAAAAATTCCATCGTAAAAAAAATAAGGGGGAGTATTCATCAGTGAAATGAATGCTCCCCCTTCGGAAAGCTGGCGTTCATCGATTATGTTCATCGATTATAGAAAAGAATTTTGCTCCGGTAAGCAATTGCCTTCCGGAGCCGGAAATTCCACCCTGTCTATTGTGCGGACGCCGTCGTGGTGGTTTTACATTCCGAAGCGCCGAGATCCCATGCCGTACCCTGAGGTCTGCTGACGGCATCGATATCGGAGTTGAAATGGGTAAATTTGTAACCCTTGTTGTTGCCCGGAGATGTAGATTGCGCCCGGTAAGTGGAGGTCAGATTGGGTGCGACGTTTGCCGTGGTCAGGTGCTTGTTGATTCCCGCTGCGGACATTGCTGCGGCGAAAGTCGAGTAGCGTGTTCCTTTGACACGGACAGCCTGGACCCCTTCCGAACCCTGATGGACATAGTTATAATCCAATTGCACCTGCTTGCCGTCTCCTTCGGAACCGATAGTCCATGATCCAGCATAACCGATATCCATGGCGACTCCGCCGGAACCCAACCGGTAGCAGTTATAGACGATATTGTTGTAGACCTTCCAGTCCGCTATGGTTTTTCCGTCTTTGGGCCAAATATTCAAACCGCTGTAGGGCGTGCCGACAATCGTATTGTTGGCGATGACGACATGGGAGGTGCCGGTCGTGATGGAACTGGGACCGAAGGTGAATTCTATGCCGCGAAGATAGGCGTCCTTTTTAAGGCTTGCCTTCGGGGTCGTATCATAGATCAGGTTGTTGTAAACATAGATGTAATCCTCCGCCTGGGCGATATTGTTGGCGAAGGTGCTGATCAGCATGTAGGAGTTGACTCCCGTCTTAGTCGGGTGGGAGAAGTTGTAGAAAGTGTTGTTGTAGATCCGGTGATATCCGGCCGAAGTCTGGATGCCGTCGGAATGGCCGACGCCTTTTCCCGTAGCGAAGGTGTGCATTTTGTTGTTGTAGAAGTCAAGGCCGCGCATGTCATCCTCAAGACCGTCGTCCTGAATTTCATAAATCTCGTTGTGATGAACCTTGAACCGCCCGAACATTGCCGCTCCGTTGGAGCCTTTCAGGGCGATCTGGTCCCGCCAGTTATTGTGAATCTTGCAGTAACCCACATCCAAAACATTGGGCTTGGAATCCCAACTGGATGGAATGGCGTGACGGATGCCGTTGCCGTCGGCACTGCCGGCAGAAGAATTTCCGTTATTGTCGATCTCGAGATATTGCAGACTCAATCCGTAACCGGTGGCATAGACGCCGTTCTGCGTACAGCCGGTAACCCGGATATTGCATTTGCCGCCGACATTTCCGTCAATGGTGATGTTGTTTTTTGTAAGTCTTATCCCGCCTGAACTTGCCCCGGCCGCGGCTGTGATCGTTACCACCCCGTTATGAGGCGAGGTCTGTCCCGGCTTGATGTAAATCGGACTCGAATCCGTTCCGCTGGTGGCTGGATTGAGAACTTCTTTGTAGGTTTTGGAAGTTGTTCCTCCAGAGATGTAAATCGTATCTCCCGCTTTGACGGAAGACCATGCGATTGCGGAGAATGACTTCCAGGCATTGGTCCATGATGTTCCATTGCCGCTTCCTGTCGCAGCATTGTCCACATACCATGTTGCCGCATGCGCCGATGCAAAGGGCAGAACGGCAAAACAAATCAGAAACGCAAATAACAATTTTTTCTTCATCCTTTACCTCTCTTTTCTTTTTTTTCAGGATCCGGCAATGCACAGACCTTCGTGAGTTCCATGAGGGCTCGCGAACAGAAGAAAGGCAAATCAGTAGTGCGGTAATAAAATAGTTTAAGTGCGATATAACGAGGAATAAATGAGATCGAAAGTGGAAAACAACAGGCGTTTAACTGGCAGCTTCAAGAGAATTTCAGAACAGAAAGATGCTCATTTCAACTTCAATTCGGTGCTCTAAGGTACCGGGCTTTTCCTGATGATCCTTGTTTGAAGACCGGCAAACTAACGTTTCCGAGTCTTTTATCCCTGGATGATCAAATTCCGTGCCATCAAAATTTTGAAACCGGAAAAGCTGCCCGGCATCACTTCTTCTTACCCCCAGGGAAAAGATTTGGCAAAAAATTCCTGCCGGACAAAGCTCGGTCTTAGTACCTTATAAAAGAGCGACCGTCAAATTTTTTTTAAAGAGTTCCGGAAAACGTCTTTGTTTACAAGAAGTAAGAGCTCTCGAGCCCATCGGTTAAAAGGCGGTACCCAATAAATCAGCAAACAGAATAAAATTATAAACGTGATCATGTTTGAAAAAATTATTTTTATATTATTGCCTGCGTTAATCGGAAAAATGAGAAGAATAACCAGTAATGGCAGTAGGGTCAAAAAGGGAGCATAGAGAAGTAGAATTTCTTTCCACTGTTGCCTGGTATTGTAACCCATGTCGCGAAACACGGTTTTCCACATCAACAGGGCCAGTAGTGCTCCTGCCAGGCCGGTGCTGACGGCGATTCCGTTGATATTGAATCCCGCTTTAATCGTTAAAATGGAAGCAGTACATCCGGATACGAGACTGATAATAACGAAACTGAGGAGCAGCTTCTGCCGGTTTGTAGCGATCAAAAAATTGGCTCCGTTGGCAAGGGTCAAGCGGAAGAACGAAAAGAAAATAAGAATCTGGGCACAGGCAAGACCGGGAAGATATTTCGGCAGCAACTGGGTGTAGATGACAGGGGAGACGATAAGAAGCAGTCCGAGGGCAAGCGGCAGGATCAGGCTCAATGCCCGTGTCGGCATGATGACGAGTCGGAAAAGCTCGTCATTGGACGAGTTTGCTCCTACTTCCATGTTGATTTTAGGATAGAGAACCCGACTGACAACCTGCGGCAGCAGCATGATTGTCGATACGAGAGCAACGCTTAGGCCGTAATAGCCAGTCGCTGTCTTTCCGAGGAACGTAATGGAAACAATCCGGTCGACGGTTGTCTGTAATATGAATATCCACCAGAATATGGTTATCGGCAGACCGATTCTGACGAGATTCCAGAGCAGTTGAGGCGAAAAGACAGCCCGGAGGCGCCCGCAGTAACGATAGCTCAAAAATCTGGCAAAAAGGCAAATCATCAAATCTGAAACGATCAAGCCGAAGACCGTTCCTAGAATACCCCACATAAGTGTGCAGAAAACGAGAAAAAAGCAGTTGCTGACCGCTCTAAAGGTTTCAATCTGTCCGACGAGCTTGAAATTTTGATGTGCGGCACAGCGGTTCTGAAAAAAAAGAGTAAAGAGTCCGATAACCGTGGCAAGGGCCATCAGCCGGATGAGCTGTACCGGAATGACAAGTCGACCGGCATCTACAAATTGATCGAAGGAAAAGGCGGCTAGAAGAATCAGCGTAGAGGCAATGAAGATGGATCCGAAAGTGCCGTTTTCAATTTCTCCGGCCTTGTCCAATTCTTCCTTCCCTACATGGTACGGGTATTGTTTCAGGTGGGCTTCAAGAGTTCCGAAGTGAGCAATGCCTGAATAGGTAGGGATCAGAAGTAATGTTGTCCAGATGCCGAAATTGGCAGGCTGAAGAATTCGTGCAAGCAGAAAGGAAGACAGCATTCCTATAAGCTTTGCCAGAACGACCGCCATAAAAAAGTACGCCATGTTAAGGAGAATTCTTTTTATATTTTTGTCAGGCATACAGCAATCTACTTTCGCTTCTATTTCTTAAATTATCTGGGTGCAATGCATTAAAAATCTTAACTATTTATGAAGAATTCTGTATAGCCGGATAAAATTTCGGCGAAAATCGCTCAAACGGATGGTGCGAAGGAGTTCACCTTTGGGCATGAACCACAGCTTATGCAATGCTTCCATCATGCTCTCTTTCAGCAATTCCCTGGAACGCTGGTTTTTGTAATTTATCCAGAATGATCCATAGTCCTGGCCGCTAAGGGGGGCCGAAAGGAACTGAATTTTTTTTTCAAATTGCCGAAGTTTTGCCCCGGAATACGAGACAATGCCGTAATTGGCGCTTACCCGGCCGCCCTTAATTACAGATTTGATATTCAGAGAATCGTCAATTTCGGATTTAAGAATCATATATTCTCTTGAAATGGCCTTGCTAGGCTGTAGGCGTCCATTAATTGACAGTAGAGACGGGAAAAAGAAATTTCCCAGGCTGTACATGATTAAAGATTTTTTGAAAGTTTCCACTCCTTGGAGAACATGGGGGTGATGTCCGATTATATAGGTTGCTCCTGCTTCTGCGATCTGGTGTGCGAGAGCCACCTGTTCCGGGGCGGGGAAGCTGTGAAATTCGTATCCCCAGTGGAGAGACACGCAGACGATGTCGGCTTGCGATTTTGCAGAGCGGACCCTTCGTAGAACTTCATTGAAGTCCGAAAAAGAAGCACAGCCCGGGGTGTCCGGACCGGCGATGACGGCTTTTACATGGGGCTCATCGCTCGTGAAGGCGAGAAAGGCGATACGTTTGCCTTTGCAGGACAGAATAAGTTCCTGCCTGGCCTGAGAGATAGTCCGGCCTGCTCCGATGGCGTGGATCACTTTTTCCTTCAACAGTGCCAGCGTTCTTTCTAGGGCTTCCGGCCCGAAATCCATAATATGATTGTTCGCCAGATTTACAACACAGAGTGGGGCTTTTTGAAGCAGTTCCAGCACGGCCTGATCGTTCCACAGCCGGACGCTGACCCCCTGCCTTGGCTCGGAACTGCGAAAAAG
>MVQR01000115.1 GCA_002067815.1 Syntrophus sp. PtaB.Bin001
CAGGATATTCAAAGCGATGGGGACGGCATCCGTATCTATGACGGTTAAATCGCTGCCGCCTTCACTTGCATATTGTGCCAGTTTGTCAATATCCTGCCTTCTTGCGGCGGTGGCAAGAACCGCTGTCGAACCGGCTGTAGAACTGATCGGCAGGTGATCGACAATAACCGTTTCAATGGGATCGGGAAGATGAGGCTCCAACTCATAAGTTATGATGTCGTCATTAGTTTTTTCTTCGCTGAAAGGAAGAGACAGATTCCGAAAGGAGCAAGATCCTGCCGGGATGGATAAAGCCAATTCCCCATCCTTGAAGCGCCTGTCAGCAAAAAGTTTCCGCAGAGCCGATTCCGGACCGCCTGCTGCTTCCACGTCGATCAAGACGGATGCCGAAACGCTCAGCCTGCCCTTTAAATCGCGGCCCAATGCGACAGCCTTCAGGTAGGCGGAGCCGATGTCGATGCCCAGCATTTTTCTATTCATGAGTTCATCAGTAGAAACCGGAGTTTGAACTTTTCCGGGTTCCCGTCCCTTTCCAGAATTCCCATTGCCGTTCTTCGGCAGCCCTTCAGCAGACCGGTGGATGTAACCCGGAAGGCTTCGCTCTTTACGCCGATGAGATCCGACGGCGGATTTGTCCCGGATGTGCCGATAACCTGTCTGAACCAGTTCGGGTCCTTGAGTTTGTCCTTTTCCGTGTGCCGGAATTGATCGAGCCGTTCCAGCGTTGCCTCGTTGATTCCCGGAAAAAGTGCCTTGAGAACCGGTTTCGGAGTTGTGTTGATATTAATCTTCCCATTGCCGTAAATGGTTATGTAAGAATTAAGACCGGGCCGGTTGGCTGTTCCGAACAGAAGATCCTTTGTGATGGCTTCAGTCTTCAGAATTTCTTCGGGAAATCGAAACGGTCCTTTTATGTTGGTTTTGGACTCCGATGAGCCAAGCGGCTGCTGAGAGTTTTTTACCATCCAGTCCTGAAGTTTATTGACGATTTGCTCGGTCTGTTCTTCCGTCAGCTTCCATTGCGGCTGATTGAGCAGGCGCACCAGCAGATCCCGGATCGCCAAATTAACAACGCCGTCCTTTTTGATCATATAATTGATGGGAATCTTTCCCGTCTCGTCTTCAATGGCAATGGAACTTTTACCTTCTTCGAACGAGGCGTTAAAGCGGGCCGACCAGGTTTCGGCATTAGCCCAGGACTGGCTCAACCCATTATAGTCGGAGATTTCAGCGTTCAAGAGGGCCTTGCTGAAAGCTATTCCAGACCTGGCGAGATAAAGAGCCTGAAGACCGTCACCCAGATTGATCGTTTCCGATACTTCGCGCCGGGTCTGAGATATCATCTGGACGGCGGCGCCCACCATGACCGCAGTTATGCAAAGAACAACAATCAGGGCAATGCCTTTTTCGCCGGTTTTTTTAGGAGTCGTCATCATGATCAGGACTCCTGCAGCGTAAGATTTACAGGGTGGACCCTTGTTGTAAAGTGAAAAGGTCTGCCGTTTTCCAGAGGATTGGCCAGTGTCAGCTCCAGGATTATGCTGGCAGGCTGGCTCTTTGAGCCCACGGAACCGAAGTTTTCGGATATGTCTTTGCCGTCGCGGTCATAGAAACGGTAACTGAGGGCTGAAAGTCCCCTGCAGATTACATAATCCCTGACACCGGTGTCGAAGGACTCGATACGGGCGAGCTCGTAGCCTCCGCTTTCCGAATTCATCCTCACGGCATAGGTGATTCGGCTGACTCCTGAAGATTGAGTTTCAACTTCATCCGAATTTATGCGGCTGCAGGTATAGAAACTTAAACGGGGAAAGGGCTTTTCATTGATAATATCCTGTTTCAAGTCAAAGGGGCATGACTGTCCGGAGGGGTAAGCGCCTTCAAAATCTTTCAGCATGCGGTCCATTGTTCCCCTGGCCATGCTGAAGGCCTTTCCCGTATCTTCCCATTCACGGGTCATTTTAAGCGTCCCTGTGTAAGAGGCGAAAAGACTGGAGAAAATTACGGACATAATAAACAGAGCCACCAGGATCTCGAAAAGCGTGAATCCGGCCTCTCCTGTGATTTTTATCGTCGGGGTTTTGCGATTCTGTTTCATGACTTTTCATCCTTGCATTGGAAACCGGACAGATGAAACCCTGCCGATTTTTCCGCAAGAGTGTCCATAACCGTTACTTCCACCTTTTTCAGTGAGGGGATGCTGCTATCCCTGACAGTGACCTGCCATGAATATTGAGAAAAGTTGCCGCTGAAATTACCCCGGCCTGAAACTGCGTTTGATCCTGCCGCTTCCAGCTCCGCCATTTTACTCTGTGCCAGCAGGGAAAGGGTCGTTTCCTTCTTGATCCGGTGCGCCAGAGCAAGACTCTGCGATAGGGCATGAGCAACCGCAGCAACGACCAGAGCCAGAATCGTCAAGGCGATCATCATTTCTATGAGGGTGAATCCCTTTGTGTTTTTTTCTTTACCGATCATTGGTCGCCAAAGCTTCATTCTGAATCTTCCACCGGTTCGTCACGGATTTCGACGTCATTCATAAGAGGGCTGATTGTAAGGCTTACAGAAAGCTTGTCCCTTAAGAGATGTATGATTGTAGGCTGGGCATAATTCTGACCGGAAAATAGAATCTGAGCTTCTCCTGATTTCTGCACCTTCCCGTTTCCGGTGATGATGCCTGAGATCCGGATGCCGTCGGGAAGCGTCCAAGCTTTATTACTGGATTGCTGCTGCAGTTCTGCGGGATCCGATTTGCGACAGGTCCAGAAACGGCCCTTATCGATATCGATATGGAGCATGTGGTCAATCTGTTCTCGGGTGGCCTTGCTTCTGGCCTCCTCGATGCGTTCCACCAGCTTTCGAACTTCCACCCGGATCGGGTATGCAGAGATAGTGTCTTTGAGAGAGGGGAGGGCGATGAGCAGCAGGGCGCTTGTAAGCATCATGACTACGATGAGTTCGATGAGGGTAAAAGCCCGATTATTCATTTTCCCAGCTGTTGATGTCTTTATTCTTCCCGTCTCCGCCCGGTTCGCCGTCGGCGCCGTTGGAGCTGAGATCGAATTCCCCATGCGTCCCCGGCTGAATATAAACAAAGGGATTGCCCCAACCGTCAACGGGAACCTTTTTCTTTTCCAGATAACCTCCTTCCCGCCATGCTTTGGGAGGGGTTCCGGTTTTGGGAGCTTCAACCAGAGCCTGCAGGCCTTGCTCCGTTGTCGGGTAAACGCCGTTGTCGAGCTTATAAAGCTTCAAAGCGGCCTCAATGCCATCCATCTGCAATTTGGTCTTCACCTGTTTAGCTTCTTCGGTCCTACCCATCATTTTAGGAACGATCAGTCCTGCAAGAACTCCGAGAATAACCAGTACGACCATAAGCTCGATCAGGGTAAAGCCTTTGTTGTTTTTTCCTTTTCCAAACATAATTTTACTCCTTGTTGCGCATGTGAAACTGTGAAAAGACAGAGCGTTTTTTTATCTGTTACTATTTCACAAGTTGGTTCATTTCAAAAATCGGCAGCAGGACGGAGATTACGACGAACCCCACCAGGAGCCCCATGACCAGGATCATTAATGGTTCCAGAAGGGACATAAAGAAGGAAATTGCTGCCGCGGTCTCTTTTTCGTAACTGTCGGAAATCCTGTAAAGCATCTCTTCGAGCCTGCCGCTTTGTTCTCCGATAGCGATCATCTCGGTGGCCATTCTGGGAAACAGCCCGCTTCGGCTTAGAGCCAGTGCAAGCGCCTGGCCTTCCTTGATCTCTCTTCCGGCGTTTTCAATGGCCTCTGCGATCAGAATGTTCCGTGTGATATGGCGGGAAATCTCCAGCGCCGTCAACAGCGGTACACCGTGCTGCAGCAGTGTTCCCAAGGTGGAAGAGAAGCGCGCCACCGCCATTTTGCGGTTCATCTTACCGAAAAAGGGAGCCTGAAGAATCACACGGTTCCAGAGACGCCGCCCTTTTTCCGTTTTGACGATGGCAAATCGACAGGCGACCGCCGTTCCAACGACCGCTGGAAGTATAAGCCACCATGCTTTGCGAAGAAATGTACTGAATGAGATCAGGGCGGTTGTTATGACCGGCAGCGACTGGTTCATTTCATCGAAAACATTTGTAATGCTCGGGATAACGAAAGTCAGGAGAAAAAAGAGGATCAGCGTGCCGAAAAGAAACATCAATACCGGATAAGCGAGAGCGGCCCTGATTTTTCTAACAAACTCCTGCTGCTTTTCGCTGTAATCGGCGAGTCGTTCCAAGACGACGGGCACCGTGCCCGAGGCTTCTCCCGCTCTGACCATGCTGACGTAAAATGGAGAAAACACCCGGGGAAAATGAGACATGCTGCCGGAAAGGCTGCTTCCCTCGACCACATCTTTCTTGATCTGAAATACAATGGATTGTAAAACCTGATTGTCCGTTTGCGTCACCAGCACATTCAAGGCCTGAACGAGAGGCATGCCCGCGGCCAGTAGAGTGGCCAGATGTCTGGTTGTCACCGACAGTTCGCTGGATGGGACCGGTCTTCCGATGGCAAGCGGTTTCTGAAGCGGATTTTCCCCGGTTCTACTCGAAGATTCCGTGCATTCCATTGGGAAAACCAAGGCGTCCCGCAGTTTCTGTCTGGCCGCAGCGGCGCTTGCCGCTTCAAGCGTTCCGTTGATCCTTGTGCCGTTCTGATCCCTGGCGGTATATTCATAGACAGGCATGATATTCCAATTTGCCTCTTCTTACTTTATTGCATTTGTTGTTCATATAAGCAGGCATTGCCTCACATGACGGGAGGTGATGCCACTCGCTTTCGCGAGCGGGTTTTTAAAACGCGGGTGACCCGCAGCACTTCTTCAATGGAGGTGACGCCTTCCAGAACCTTGCGGGCTCCGTCCTGCAGCAGGGGAACCATACCGCATTCCACAGCTTCCTGGTGGATGGAATTGGAATCCGATGTCTTCAGAATCATGTGCTTGAGGTTTTCCTCCATGATCATGATTTCCATGATGGCCGTCCTTCCGTGATAGCCGGTGTTCATGCAGGCCGGACAGCCACCCTTTTTGAAAATCGGCGTTATCTCCATATTATCCGGAAAGAGGCCGATGTTGGCCAGCGACTGTCTGTCAGGAAGGTAGGGCTGTCTGCACTGGGGACAAAGAACACGGACGAGTCTTTGAGCAACGACGGCAATAACTGATGACGTAATGAGAAATGGTTCGATTTCCATGTCGATCAAACGGGTTACGGCACTTGCGGCATCATTTGTATGAAGCGTGGACAGAACCAGATGACCGGTAAGCGATGATTGAATCGCGATTTCAGCCGTTTCCTTGTCACGGACCTCCCCGACGAGAATGACGTCAGGGTCCTGCCTGACGATGGACCGTAGACCGTTGGCAAAGGTGAGATCGATTTTGGGGTTTATCTGAATCTGGGCGACGCCGTCAATCTGATATTCGATCGGATCTTCAATAGTGATGATGTTGATTTCTGAACTGTTCAGAGTGGAAAGCACTGCGTACAGTGTCGTCGTTTTGCCGCTGCCCGTAGGTCCGGTGACCAGGATAATGCCGTAAGGGGATTGTATGAGTCGGCTGAATACGCCCACGGTTTGCGGATTGAACCCGAGATCGGGTAATTTCAGCAAGGCCTGGGTTTTATCAAGAAGTCTAAGCACCAGCCGTTCGCCGAAGGCCGTCGGGAGAACGGAAACACGCACATCCACGCTTCGATCCCCGATTTTCGCATCGATTCGTCCGTCCTGGGGTAGTCTCTTTTCGGCAATATTCAGTTTCGCCATGATTTTTATGCGGGATACGAGGGCGGCATGTATCTTACGCGGCAGATCCATGGCACTGGCGAGCATGCCGTCGATACGGTACCTGATCTTCAGGGAATTCTGGTAAGGTTCGATATGAATATCGCTGGCCCGGTCCTGGATCGCCCTTGAAAGAATCAGGTTGACCAGTTGGATCATGGGCGCTTCATGGGCATCGTCCAGAATATCACCAGTTTCTTCTATTTCCGAAAGAATACGGTCATAGGATTCAGCATTGAATGTTTGGACAAAAGCCTCTACGGTATCGCGGCCGGAGTCGTATAATTGATTGATGGCAAGAAGAATAGCGGATTCCGTAGAGAGCACAATGGAAATATCGGATTTCATCAAAAGTCGTTTAAGATCATCGATAGATTCGAATCGGGTTGGATCGTTGACAGCTATTACCGTAGAAGCATTAACTTCCAATGGCACTATCTTGTGACGCTTTAGAAATTGCAGGGGGACCTGACCGATAAAGCGGGCGGCTGAAATTTCCGCCGGCATCTCTTCCCAGAAGGGTAGATTGAATGCCTGCGCCTGATCAATAAGCCTACTCTCTTCCGAATTGGACGGAAAATCCTTGTCCATGGGACGAGTAACGGCAGGTTGAGGGCTGATCATCATAATAATTAACCTGGATTTCCTTTCTTTTGAATGGGAGCAAGAGGGTCATCCTTCAAATTTTCCATATGGTTGTTCTTTTCCTCGTAGATACGGGCCGCATCTTTCCCATTCCTGATAACGCGGGGAGTGATAAATACGTAGAGGTTCGTTTTTTCACGACTGGATGAACGGGATTTGAAGAGCCAGCCGAGAATGGGAATATCGCCTAAGAGCGGAACCTTGTAAGTGCCCAGTTGTGTACTGTCTCCTATCATTCCGCCGATGACCATGGTTTCGGCATCCTTGACTGTTACGGTCGTATTGACGGCCCGCTTCAGAGTAGTGGGCAATCCGGCAGTAGATTCCGCTGTAACTATCTGACTGACCTCTTGGGCGATCTTCATGCGGACATAGCCGTCACTGCTGACATGCGGCGTTATCTTTAGGCTGACACCGACATCCCGGTATTCATAGGTGCTGTAATCAAGGCTTGTTGTGGCAGTTGTTTCCTTCCGGGTGATATAAGGAATATTTTTACCGACCTGAATCTGGGATTCTTCATTGTCCATGGTCAGAATCTGTGGTCTGGACAGGATATGTATATCCGAATCGTTCTTAATTGCCTGAATCATGGCGCCAATATCGGAGAAAGTCATT
>MVQR01000116.1 GCA_002067815.1 Syntrophus sp. PtaB.Bin001
CGTGGATGTCTTTGTCAGCTTTGATACGGAACTGAAGAAGATTGTCGCCCCGTTGGGACGGTCGACGTCGCTGCCAATAGGCATGTCCGACGCTCTGGGAATCGCGGACCAATCTGCCGCTCATCGGCTGGGCATTTCCTACGTGATTTAAAAAAGAAGGTGTTGTCATGACGTCCTTTAAACCGACTCTGATTCTTTCCGGCATAGAAAACGGGCATCGGGTAGATTCCCGAATCCTGGAGGAGCGCATTCAGAAGGCCATAAGCGAAGGCTACCGGCGGATAGAAATTTCCGCCCATGGCCAGCATGGCATCGGCGGCCGTCTCTGGCAGGCAGGAGATGCGGAAATATTCATCCGCGTTATGGGCGTGTCCGGCCAGCGATTAGGGTCCATGGGATTTCCCAATACCCGGATCGATGTCTGCGGTCCTGTTTCCGATGACGTCGGCTGGCTCAATGCCGGAGCCCGCATTGTAGTTCACGGCCATGCCGCCAACGGGGCCGGCAATGCCATGGCTCAGGGAAAGATTTATATTGCCGGCAGCATTGGCGCCCGGGGAATGACCATGACCAAACACAATCCCCGGTTTGATCCTCCGGAGATGTGGGTATTGGGCGGCGTCGGCGATTCCTTTGCCGAGTTTATGGCCGGAGGAACAGCGGTTGTCTGCGGCCATGAGCCACAGAATCCGGCCAACGTCCTAGGAAATCGTCCCTGCGTGGGCATGGTCTGCGGCAGGATTTTCTTCCGCGGGCCCCATAAAGGATTCAGTGAACATGATGCCCGGATTGCGACCATTAGCGATGAGGACTGGCAGGAATTGACCGCCGGACTGCGGGTCTTTCTGGCCGAAATCGAGATGCCCGACCTTTTTGATAAGCTGACGGCAAACCGGAAAGAATGGAATCTTCTGGTTGCGAGGATGCCCAGCGAAAAAGTCCCGGCAAAAGTCCGTTCCATGAGTCGATTTCGGCGGGAAATCTGGGATAAGGAACTGGGCACGGGCGGGTTGATCGGGGATTTGACCGATCTGGACCGAAGCCCCATCGAGGTGATTACCACGGGGAATCTGCGCCGCTATGTTCCTCTGTGGGAAAACGGCCGCTATCTCCCCCCCTGTCAGGCAAATTGTCCCACAGGCATTCCCGTCCAGGAACGCTGGCAGTTGATGAGAAACGGGCATATCGAAGAGGCGGTCAATCTGGCTTTGCGCTATACGCCATTTCCAGCGGCAGTATGCGGCTATCTCTGCCCGAATCTCTGCATGCAACACTGTACCCGTCAGACGGAAAATCTTTCTCCCGTTGATGTCACTCTGCTGGGAAAAGCCAGTTTGAAGGCGGAAACTCCTCAGCCACAGCCCTCAACCGGTCGGAGGATTGCCGTAATCGGCGGCGGCCCGGCTGGTCTGTCGGTAGCCTGGCAGCTTTGGCTGAAAGGCCATGAACCGGTTATCTATGATATGTCGGAAAAGCTGGGCGGAAAAATGACCGCCACGATTCCCCGTGACCGCATCCCCGACGAGGTGCTGAATCACGAACTGCAGCGTATCCGGGAGGCGGTCGAACACGTCCATCTTCAGCAGCCCTTGACTCCGGGAACTTTTACGCAGATTCGGGAATCATTTGATTATGTCGTCATCGCCGTGGGCGCCCAGAAACCGGCGGTGCTGAACATTCCCGGTCATGAGCGGGCCATCGCCGCCCTCGATTTCCTCCGGTTAAGCAAGGCCGATGCGATTTCGCCCGGCCGACGGATCGTAATAATCGGGGCGGGCAATGTGGGGTGTGATGTTGCTACGGAAGCCGCCCGGTTGGGAGCGACGGACATCACTCTCATCGATGTTCAGGAACCGGCATCGTTCGGACGTGAGAGGGAACATGCCGAGGCCGCGGGGGCCAGATTTCTCTGGCCGCGCTTTGCCAAGGCCATTACCGATGCCGGTGTGGAACTGCAAGACGGCGAGACCCTTCCGGCCGATCACGTGATTTTTGCCATTGGGGATCGTCCCGATCTGTCTTTTTTACCTGATGATATTATTCGGGAAAAAGGTTATCTTTCTGTAAACGACCGGTTTCAGAGCAGCGATCCCCGGGTATTTGCCGTGGGTGATGTCGTCCGTCCCGGATTGCTGACCGAGGCCATCGGGGCGGGCCGGATTGCCGCTGAAACGATCGACGGTCGAATCTGTGGCCGAGAAGAGATCATGGACCGGATGCCGCCGATGCCTGCGGAACGGGTCAAAATGGCCTATTTCGATCCCTGGTTGCCGGAAGGCGCCGATGTGGCGGCTTGGGCCAAGGCCTGCGCATCTTGCGGCTCTTGCCGGGATTGCGGACTCTGTGAGGCGATTTGTCCACAGAACGCCATTTTCCGGCATGAGGTAAACGGAACCTTCGAGTACCGGGTCCGGGCGGAACGCTGTATCGGCTGCGGCTTCTGTGCCGGGGCCTGTCCGACCGGCGTCTGGCGGCTGGCAGAAAATGAGCCGCTGGAATAAGCGAACTTGACTATTTGAAGAAAGGAGACACCCATGTTCAGCTGTAAGACGAAAGAAGAAGTACAGCAGATCGTGAAGGAAAAGAATGTCAGTTTCATTCAATTCTGGTTTACCGATGTCCTGGGTGTGCAGAAAGTCTTCAGCATCACCCCATCGGAGCTGGAAGAAGGGATGACGGAGGGGATGGGGTTTGACGGATCTTCCATTCAGGGCTTCTGCCGTATTGAAGAGAGCGACATGATCGCCATGCCGGACCCGACAACCTTTCAGATGGTTTCCTGGCGACCTTCGGAACGTCCCGTGGCCCGCCTCATCTGCGATATTCTCAATCCCGACGGTTCTCCCTATGAAGGAGACCCTCGCTACGTGCTGAAGCGGATTTTGAAAAAGGTGGCAGACCAGGGATACACCTTCTACGTCGGCCCGGAACTGGAGTTCTTCTATTTTGCCAGCGACAAGTCGCCGGAAGTTCTGGACCGGGGGGGATACTTCGACGGCCTGCCCGTAGACCTGGCTACGGATCTGCGGCGGCAGACTATCTTCGCCCTTCAGGAAATGGGAGTCCGCGTTGAATATTCCCATCATGAAGTAGCCCCGAGCCAGCACGAGATTGACCTCCGCTTCGATGAGGCCCTGCGCATGGCGGACAAGGTGATGACCTACCGGACAACGGTGAAGGAAATCGCTCGACAGAACGGTGTTTACGCCTCCTTCATGCCCAAGCCGATCTTCGGTGAGAACGGCAGCGGGATGCATACCCACCAGTCCCTTTTCATGGGAGATAAGAACGCCTTTTTCGACGGTGCGGACAAGTATCATCTCTCCGCACTGGCCAAGCATTACATCGCCGGACTGATGAAGCACGCCCCCGAAATCACGGCGATCTGCAATCAATGGGTTAATTCCTACAAGCGGCTGGTGCCGGGCTACGAAGCCCCGGTCTACGTCTCCTGGGCGCGGCGCAACCGTTCCGCCATGATCCGCGTTCCCATGTACAAGCCGGGAAAGGAAAAGGCAACCCGTATCGAATACCGTTCCCCCGATCCGGCCTGCAATCCCTATCTGGCCTTCGCCGTAATGCTGGCTGCCGGGCTGAAGGGAGTGGAAAAGGGCTACGAGCTGCCGGAGCCGGTGGAAGAGGACATCTTTGAAATGGATGAAACCGCCAGGGAAATAGCCGGCATAAGTTCCCTGCCGGGAAGTCTTTATGAGGCGATTATGATCGTCTGCCAGAGCGAGTTGGTCAGGGAAACCCTGGGGGATCATATCTTCAAGAAATTCGTTGACAACAAAAAGGTGGAATGGGACTGCTTCCGCACCCATGTCAGCCAGTATGAAATCGAACGTTATCTGCCAATGCTATAGGAAGTCGGTTGCCCGAAATTTAATTTCCCCGATAAGGAAATTTCGATATAGGGAAAGAGAAATCGCTTTCCCTATATTTATGGTGTTGCATTATGCATGCTGGTGCTGATATAAGGGGCTCAGCATTGTTATTTAATATATAATGATATCAGCTAGTTAAGCACTGATTTTTTGGAGAACGCTTGTGACTCTGCTGCGGAAACAGAAAACAGCCCTTCTGGTATTGGAAGACGGTTCCGTCTTCCGGGGAGAGGCCTTTGCGGAAGGCGACGAAGTCCTGGGGGAAGTCGTCTTCAATACGGGAATGACCGGTTATCAGGAAATCCTTACGGATCCGTCCTACAAAGGACAGATCGTCGCCATGACCTATCCGCTGATCGGCAATTACGGCATCAATCCCGAGGATATGGAATCAAGAGGGATTTACCTGGAGGGGTTTATCGTCCGGGAGTATTCTGACTTTCCCAGCAACTGGCGATCCCGGCAGAGTCTGAAATCCTTTTTGGAATCCCATGGCAAGCCGGGAGTTGAAGGGATCGACTGCCGCGCTCTGACGCGGCGGCTGCGTGTTTACGGCTCAATGCGCGGCATTCTGACTACGGAGACCGAAGACATCGAGGCCCTGCTCTCAAGGGTTCGGGCATACCCCGGTCTCGTGGGGCAAGACCTGGTCAAGACAGTAACTTGCCGGGAACCATACCGGTGGGTACAGGGAAACATTCAGTCCGCCGTTCCGGATTCGCTGCCCCGAAAAGGCAGGAAGATCAGGGTGGTCGTTCTGGACTGCGGCGTCAAGTTCAACATACTGCGCTGCCTGGAGTCCGAAGGATGCGAGGTGATTGTCGTCCCCGCCGATTCAACAGCCGGGGAGATTCTGTCCTGGTCCCCCGACGGATTGCTGCTTTCCAACGGGCCGGGCGATCCGGCAGCCCTGACTCCCATTGTGAAAACAGTCAGGGAATTGTTGGGCAAGACGCCGATCTTCGGAATCTGCCTGGGCCATCAGATTCTGGGGCAGGCGGTAGGCGGCCGCACGGAAAAATTAAAGTTCGGACATCACGGGATCAATCAGCCGGTCAAACGCCGGGCATCGGGACAAATCGAAATCACTTCCCAGAATCACGGGTTCGTCGTTTCTCCGGAATCCCTTCCCGCCGATCTGGAAAAGACGCATGAAAACCTGAACGACCGGACATCAGAGGGAATCGCCTATCCGTCCCTGAAGGCATTCAGCGTCCAGTATCATCCCGAAGCGGCGCCGGGACCGCAGGATGCATCCTATCTTTTTAAACAGTTTATGCGATTGATGGCATCGGAGAAGGATTTTTCACCAGCGGAAGTTTCTTCCGTCATCTAGGGGGCACATTGTGATTCTCATTATTGATTTCGGTTCTCAATACAACCAGTTGATCGCCCGGCGCGTACGGGAGCTTGAAGTGTACTGCCAGATTGAGCCTCCGGAGATTGCTCTGGAAGAGATAAAGGCGCTTAATCCGGAAGGTATTATCCTGTCGGGAGGTCCCGCAAGTATCTATGAACCAAACAGCCCGCGGGTGGACAAAGGCATTTTCGATTTGAACATCCCCGTGCTGGGCATCTGTTACGGGCTGCAGTACATGGTGGACGTCCTGGGCGGCAAAGTGATCCAGTCGGCAAAACGGGAATACGGTTTCGCCGAGCTCCATATCACCCGGCGGGAAGGGATATTTTCGGGAGTCTCCGAGGATACCCGCTGCTGGATGAGCCATGGAGACACGATCGATCAGCTCCCGGCAGGGTTTGAAATCACCGCGGCAACGGCCAATACCCGGGTCGCCGCAGTTGAAGACCCGAAACGGCGGTTTTACGGCCTGCAGTTCCATCCCGAAGTCGTGCACACCCCGGAGGGGAAAAAGATGCTGGAAAACTTTCTCTTCCCCATCTGCGGCTGCCGGAAAAGCTGGACCATGGCATCCTTTGTCCGGAATTCCGTGGAGGAAATCCGGGCCGCCGTGGGAGACGGAAAGGTCGTGCTCGGACTGAGCGGGGGCGTGGATTCTTCCGTGGCGGCAGTGCTGCTTCACCAGGCCATCGGCAACAGGTTGACCAGCGTTTTTGTCGATAACGGCCTGCTGCGCCAGGACGAAGCGGAAAAGGTCCGCTCCTTGTTCAAACAGCATCTTCACATGAACGTCCGTTTCGCCAGGGCCAGGGCGCAGTTTCTGGCCGCGCTGAAGGGCGTGGTCGACCCCGAGCGGAAGCGCAAGATCATCGGCCGGGTTTTTATCGAGGTCTTCGACAGCGAAGCCCGTAAGATACGGGACGTGGACTTTCTTGCCCAAGGCACCCTCTACCCTGACGTCATCGAATCCCGATCCGCTTTCGGCGGCCCCAGCGCGGTTATCAAATCCCACCACAATGTGGGCGGTCTTCCCCGGCGGATGAAGCTGAAGCTGATCGAACCCCTGAAGCACCTCTTCAAAGACGAAGTGCGTTTGGTAGGCAAGGAACTGGGGCTCTCCGAAGACATGATCTGGCGGCAGCCCTTTCCCGGACCCGGTCTGGGAATCCGCATCATCGGCGAGGTCACGGAAAAGCGGCTGGCCCTCCTCCGCAAGGCCGACGCCATCCTGCTGGAAGAGATCAAGGCCTCCGGTTACTATCGCCGGCTCTGGCAGTCTTTTGTAGTTCTGCTCCCCCTGAAAAGCGTGGGGATCATGGGCGACCAACGGACTTACGAACATATTGCGGCCATTAGGGCCGTCACCAGCGACGACGCCATGACGGCGGACTGGGCACGGCTGCCCCATGACTTGCTGGGAAGCATCGCCAATCGCATCATCAACGAGGTCCGGGGAATCAACCGGGTTGTCTACGACATCAGCTCCAAGCCGCCCAGCACGATCGAGTGGGAATAAAGAAGAGATTTTATGCCGAAAAGGAAAGACATCAAAAAAATCCTGATCATCGGTTCCGGTCCGATCATCATCAGCCAGGCCTGCGAATTTGACTACTCCGGCACCCAGGCATGCAAAGCCCTGCGGGAAGAAGGCTATTCGGTCGTCCTCATAAACAGCAATCCGGCCACCATCATGACCGACCCGGAAACGGCCGACCGAACCTATATCGAACCCATTACCCCGGAGGCGGTGGAAAAGATCATC